>CALAMX010000093.1 GCA_937925755.1 uncultured Burkholderiales bacterium | reverse complement strand
CTAGCGTCATGCTCACCCGTGCCCAGGCCGAGGAACGTCTGAAGGCGTTGCGTGCCGAGATCGAATACCACAACTACCGCTATTACGTCCTCGACGACCCGGTCATCCCGGATGCGGAATTCGACCGTTTGATGCAGGAGCTGCTGGCCCTGGAGGCCGCCTGGCCGGACCTGGTCACCCCCGATTCGCCCTCGCAACGGGTGGGGGCACCGCCGGCCAAGGAATTCCGCGAGGTGCAGCATCGGCTGCCCATGCTCTCGCTCAACAACGCCTTCACCGACGAGGATGTCATCGCCTTCGACCGGCGCGTGCGCGAGGGCCTGGGGCGGCTGGATGCCATCATCGAGTATGCGGCGGAGCCGAAGTTCGACGGTCTGGCCGTCGCCCTGCACTATGAACGTGGCCAGCTAGTGCAGGGAGCCACGCGCGGCGATGGCTATGCCGGCGAGGACGTGACGGCCAACCTGCGCACCGTACGCAGCATCCCCCTGCGTCTGCCCGAGGACGAGGCACCCGCCTGGCTGGAGGTGCGCGGCGAGGTGCTGATGCTCAAGCGTGATTTCCAGAGGCTCAACGCGGAGGCGCGCGCCAGTGGCGGCAAGGTCTTCGCCAACCCGCGCAACGCCGCGGCCGGCAGCCTGCGCCAGCTCGACCCAAGCATCACTGCCCGACGGCGGCTCACCTTCTTCGCCTACGGCATCGGCCGGGTAGAGGGGGCTTCGCTCCCCCCCACTCACGCGGGTGTGATGGAGTGGCTCTCGCGCCTGCGTTTTCCCGTGGCGACCGAACGGCGAGTGGTCAAAGGTGTGGACGGGCTGCTCAGCTACTACCGTGCGCTCGGCGCGCGCCGTCACGACCTACCCTACGAGATCGACGGTGCAGTCTACAAGGTCAACGATCTCACCGACCAGGAACGGCTGGGCTTCGTCGCGCGTGCCCCCCGATTCGCCATCGCCCACAAGTATCCAGCCGAGGAGGCGGTGACCGTGGTCGAGGCGATCGAGGTCAATGTCGGCCGCACCGGCGCGCTCACCCCGGTAGCGCGGCTCAAGCCGGTCTTCGTCGGTGGCGTGACGGTGTCCAACGCCACTTTGCACAACCAGGACGAGATCGACCGCAAGGACGTGCGCGTGGGTGACAGCGTCATCGTGCACCGCGCCGGTGATGTCATCCCGGAGATCGTCGGCGTGATGCTGGAACGCCGGCCCTCGCCCCCACCGCCTCGCTTCGATATCCTACAACACTACCCGGTCTGCCCCGTGTGCGGCTCCAAGGTGGTGCGCGAGCCGGGCGAGGCGGTGACACGCTGCACGGGAGGCCTGTACTGCCCGGCGCAGCGCAAGCAGGCCCTTTTGCATTTCGCCAGCCGCCGGGCGATGGACATCGAAGGGCTGGGTGAGAAGCTGGTAGACCAATTGGTCGATCGCGGTCTCGTCGCGACCCCCGCCGACCTCTACCGCCTGGATCTGCCCACCCTCGCCGGACTGGACCGCATGGCCGAAAAGTCCGCCCGCAACCTGCTTGCCGCCATCGACAAGAGCCGCGAGACTACGCTCGCGCGCTTCATCTACGCCCTGGGTATCCCCAACGTCGGCGAGGCCACGGCCCGTGACCTGGCCCAACACTTCGGCAGCCTCGATGCCCTGCTCGCTGCCGATGTCGAGGCCTTGCAGCAGGTGCCCGAGGTGGGTCCGGTCGTGGCCCGTTCCATCCGCGACTTTCTGGACGAGCCACACAACCGGCAAGTGATCGAGGCCCTGCGAGCGGCCGGCATTCACTGGCGTGAGGCCGCCAGCAGTAGGCCGACGCCGGGTCCGCTCAGCGGCAAGACCTTCGTGCTGACCGGCACCTTACCCCACTTAAGCCGCGAACAGGCCAAGGAAATGATCGAGGCGGCCGGCGGCAAGGTCAGCGGCAGCGTCTCGAAAAAGACCGACTATGTCGTCGTCGGAGACAACCCGGGCAGCAAATACGATCGCGCACGGGAACTCCAGATCCCGCTCCTCAATGAGGATGGCTTGCTGCGCCTGCTGGGGCAGAAGCCTGGCACACCCTGAACCGACACGCCGCCCCGACGCGCTTGCGCCAACGCTCATGGCCACAGCCACCTTTGGAGAGAGCAGCCAAGTCCGTTCCCTCGCACTCACCCCCACTGGGAGAAGGGAGTACCAAGAGGCACTGCGCGACGTTCGCGCTAAGATAGGAGGCTCAAGTCCGGATCGAGACGGTCGATATATACAGGGGGGGCAATGCAGCGCTTTGGGAAACTCTGCATCACTGACTGCGCAGGCGTCGGCTCAAGTGCGCAGTGTTTGCTCAATGCGCGCGGTGCTCATCCCGTCGCCGGGTCATGCAGAGCTTCCCGAGCCTGTCGGCACGCGCGACCCTGGGTCTAATCACGCTGCGCAGTGAGAGTGTAGTCACCACCGAAATCCATCATCGGAGAACAGAGAGGATGAGACACGCAACCGGGGCCGTTTGGAGCTCGATCCGGCCGCTGCGTAGGCGCATAACACCCAGCGGGGCAGACCCCACTCCAAACGGTTGGACACAACGTGTCGTGAAGTACTGCGCTACGGAGGTGGTATGAAGCGGGTGACCAAGGCGGTCTTCCCGGCAGCGGGCATGGGCACCCGTTTCCTGCCTGCCACCAAGGCCAACCCCAAGGAGATGCTGCCCATCGTCGACAAGCCCTTGATCCAGTACGCCGCGGAAGAGGCGGTGGCGGCGGGCATCACCGACCTCATCTTCATCATCGGCCGCACCAAACGGGCCATCGCCGACCATTTCGACAAGGCCTACGAGCTGGAAATGGAGCTGGAGATGAAAGGCAAGACCCAGGCCCTGCAGCAACTGCGCGGGATGCTGCCAGCAGGTATCAACTGTATCTACATCCGCCAGGCCGAGGCCCTGGGCTTAGGCCATGCCGTCCTTTGTGCCGAGCCGGCGGTCAACGACGAGCCCTTTGCGGTGATCCTCGCCGATGACCTGATCGATGCCGAGCCGGGTGTGACCAAACAGATGTGTGACCTCTACGACTATTATCAGTGTTCACTGGTGGGTGTGCAGCCGGTCGCCGCGGAGGAGACCAGCGCCTATGGGATCGTGGCCGGTGAGCCGATATCGGATCGCCTGCTGCGCATGAACCACATCGTGGAAAAGCCGAAACCGGATGAGGCCCCATCCAACCTAGGCGTGGTCGGCCGCTATGTGCTCACCCCGCGGATCTTCCATCACCTCCGCCGCATCGAGCGCGGCGCCGGTGGCGAGCTGCAGCTCACGGATGCGATCCAGGCATTGCTGCACGAGCAGCAGGTCTTGGCCTATCGCTTCAACGGCACCCGCTACGACTGCGGCTCCAAGGTTGGCTACCTCAAGGCGACGGTCGAATACGCCTGCAAACACCCCGAGGTGGCGGAGGAGTTCAGCGCCTACCTCAAACAGCGCTTGTGTCCTCCAGAGTAGTGCCGCCGTAAACCCAGGTGTTGAGCAGGTGCCGGGCGTACCTCACCACCTCGCCCGCCGTCAGGCCCACTGGTCCCGCGCCTGCTGCCACCGCGGCATCCGCCGCCGCACCATGCAGGTAGACTCCCAGGACCGCGGCCTGCTCCAAGGGTAGGCCCTGGGCGGCGAGGGCGGCGATCATGCCGGCCAGCACGTCTCCCATGCCCGGCGCGGCCATACCCGGATTACCCGTGGAGTTGCGCCAAGTCCGCCCACCGGGGCTCGATATCAGGCTACCCGCCCCTTTGAGCACCACCGTGCAGCCGTAGCGCTCGACCAAGGCGCGGATAGAGCCCACGCGATCGGCCTGAATGGCGCGGGTAGCGAGCCCCAAAAGCCGCCCCGCTTCACCAGGATGTGGCGTCAGCAGGCTGGGCTGTCCCCTCTCGCGCAGGGCGGTCTGCAAGGCCGGTGTCGCCGCCAGCAGGTTGAGACCGTCGGCATCGATGAGCAAGGACACAGGGACCTGCATGGCCTCATACAAGAGGCGAACGGCACGTTCCGACCGGCCCAGACCGGGGCCGACCACCAGACAGGCCGGTGCGGAAAGGCTCAACACCGCCTCGGGCGGGGGGAGCATCAGCTCCGGCTGCACGAGGTCCACGGCCAGGCGCTCGTCGAGCAGGCCCACATAGACCCGCCCGGCGCCCAACCACAACGCGGCACGCCCTGCCAGCAGCGCAGCCCCGAGCATCCCCGCAACACCGCCGATGATGCCCACGCTGCCGAAGACGCCCTTGTGGCTGTCTTGAGGTCTGGGTGCGAGCCAAGCCTGGCACACCTCGCGTGTGATGGTTTGCAGCACATCCGGCGCGTGCATCGATGCCCCCGAGTGGAAAAAAATCCTGATCGATCTATAAATCTAGTACACCCCTTGAGAGGAGGATGCCATGATGAAAGCACCTTTAACCCCAACGGGGGCACCTGTGCTCTCCTGCGATCTAGACGACCATTGCGTACACGTCGACTGCGAGACCGACCTGCCGGAACTGCCCGACTCGCTGGCGGGAAATGCCGAGGCACCCGACTACGTGGCGCACTACTGCGGCCTCGACTATCTGGCCAAGCGGGCAGTTCTGCGACAGACCGACGACTTGACCGAGCAAGACGACAGTTGATACGCGTCGGGCCCCGTGTAATCCTCTACTTCACGGGGCGTATGGTCTGTGCTACCGCACGGATCTGAGCGACGCCGCGCCAGCCGGGTGCCGAACAGCCGGCTTTTCAGCCTGCTTCAAGAATAGGCCGTTGGTGCCGATAAACCGGGCATAGATCCTGCCTGGCCCGGTTCTCTGTGCGCCGTCTTCTGCCCTGCCTGCTCTACCTCGTCCTGACCACGGCGGCGGCCGAAGTGGACATCCTGCCGGACGAACGCACCATTGCCTGGGTGGCGGAGCGGTACGGCAGCGCTGCTGCCGACCGTCTGCGGCAATGGCGTGAATTGGTCCGGCAGATCCACGGTCTGCATGAAGAGAAGCGGGTCGAGCAGGTCAACCGCTTCTTCAACCGCATCCCCAACCGCACCGACCGGGAACAGTGGGGGCGCGAGGACTATTGGGCCACGCCGCTGGAGATGCTGGTCACGAACGGCGGGGACTGCGAGGACTTCGCCCTGGCCAAGTATTTCACCTTACGCGCGGCGGGCGTGCCGAACGAGCGCCTGCGCGTGACCTATGTGCGCGCCTGGATCGCGTCGGAAAATCGGGTGGAATCGCACATGGTCCTGGCCTATTATCCCTTCCAGGACGCTGAGCCATTGATCCTCGACAACCTCGTCGCCGAGGTACGGCCGGCCTCCCAACGCCCCGACCTGACGCCCACCATGGGCTTCAACGCCGAAGGCCTTTGGTCCGCCAAACAGCGGGGACAAAGCGGGAGACTCGGTGAAGTCACCCGCATCGGTCACTGGAATGATTTGCAGCAGCGGCTACGCGAACAACGCTCGGGAACGTTGAGATGAAGTCCTTTAGCCTGAAGACCCTCCTGCTCGCGCTGCTTGCCCTGTCCTTCCTGATCCTGACCGCCATCCTGTTCCTGGCCAGCCTGACGCACACGCGCGACTTTCTCATGCGCCAGCTCGCCACCCACGCCCAAGACACCGCCACCACCCTGGCCCTGCAACTCGCCCCGGCCCTCAGGGTCAAGGACCTGGCCGCCGTGACCAATACCGTCGATGCCCTGTTCGATAGCGGCTATTACCGGCGTATCGCCCTGACCACCCCTAGCGGTGAGGTAATCCTGGCACGCGAGAGCCGTGTGCGTATCGAGGGTGTCCCGGAATGGTTCGTCCACCTCCTGCCACTTGCTGCACCGAACGGTTCGGCCGAGTCGCTGGCCGGCTGGCAACGCGCCGCCATCATCCAGGTGGCGAGCCACCCCGGCTTCGCCTACCGCCAGCTCTGGCAGACCATGCGCGCAATCGCCCTGTGGACCCTGGTCCTGGGTAGCATAGCCGCTCTGTTGGTCATCTGGCTCGTGCGTCGCGCCCTGCGGCCCTTGGGCGACATGGAGCGCCTGGCCATGAACGTGGCCGAGGGCCGCTTCGTACAGCTGCCAGACCTCCATCCGGTACGCGAACTTACTGCCATCAGCCAGGCCATGAACCGCATGTCGGCTTCGGTCGAACGCATGTTGGACGAGCAGCGCCAGTTGGTGGAGCGGCTGCAACAGGAGCTCCACCATGACCAACTCACCGGGCTGTTCAACCGCACCTACCTGCTCGCCGCTACCGATGCCGCCCTGAGCGAGCCTGGGCAGACGGTTGGGCTCGCCATCCTGCGCTTCAGCGGTCTGGCGGAACTCAGTGCGCAGCGCGGCCGTGCGGTGGGTGATCAACTAGTGCGATCGGCGGCCAGCGTCACCGAGGTCCTGGCAGCGGAGTTCTCGGGCACAGCCGGACGTCTGGACGGCGGCCAGTTCGCCATCCTGCTGGAACAGACCCAGGAGGCGACCCTTGCGGAGCTGGCCCAGCGGCTTGGCGAGGCGGGCGCCCAGATCCTCGACGAGCTGCAGACCGGAACCCTATGCCACGCCCATGTCGGCGCCTCCCTGGCGGCCGGCGCACGGCGCGCTGTCCTCTTCGCCAATGCCGATGCCGCCCTGCGCGACGCCCGCCTCGGCCCTTCGGGCAGCTATCGTCTTGCTGCCGGGACACTGCCCAGCGCCTCCGACACACGCCAGGCCCTGCTGCGGGCGATCCAGGAGAATGCCTTGCAGATCGAGTGGCAACCCGTCCTGCGCTGCAAGGACCAGACCCTGGACCACTTCGAGGCCTATGCCCGCATCCCCACGCCGCAGGGTGAGCTGTTGCCGGCCGGGGCCTTCATCTATCTGGCCGAAGAGGCCGGCCTCGCCGCCACCCTAGACGAACTGGTCGTGACCCACGCCTGGATGTTTTTGGACGGCAGGCAGACGCCCGGGGCGGTGAACCTCTCCGCCAACAGCCTACTCAGCCCGGGCTTCCTCGACTGGCTCATCCAGCTGGTGCACTCCCCCGCGCAGCTGCGCATCGAGTTGAGCCACAACAGCCTGTTCGCCACCCCCGGCGCACTGGAAGCCGTGCAGCGGCTCAAAGCGGCGGGCTTCCCCATCGTCCTCGACCGCTTCGTGCCACAGCTCGACACCCTGCCTAGGCTACGCGAGCTGCGTCCGCACACCGTCAAGGTCGAAGGCGTGCTGTGCCGGCTGGCGCGTGAGAATGCCGGCACCCGCACCTTGCTCAGCACCCTGTGCGTCCACGCTCGTGAACTCGGCATCGCCATCGTCGCCACCGGGGTGGAGGGCGAGGAGCAGCGCGACGTGCTGTGCGAGCTGGGCTTCGACGCGGTGCAGGGACGGCTCTACGGACCGCGTGAATTGACCTGACAGCATGGGCCTGGCACATAGTTAAACATATCAGGCCCCGGACGATTGCAACGACACGAAAACCGCCGTGTAGATTCTTCGTCCCCGAATGTTGCGCGGCTTGATTCGCCCCCCAGGCGGGGGGTGGTGTGTCTGGGTTCAGCCGATGCGTGGCGGTGAAGCAAGGCCGTCGAGCATACTCTGTATTCAGCCGTTTGCCCGGCCGTACGCCATCAGTGGCCGCGTAGGTTGCGCGGGTGGTCGTGATAGCGGGCGCGGTAGAGCAACCGGCGGTGTTCGGGGCGGTCGCTGAAGGCGGTGCGGGTGTGCAGGACGTTGGCGCAGATAAGGCCCATGCCCGGCTCCAACCGCAGGGTAAACACGCCCTTTGGTCGCGATGCGAGTAAGTCTTCCAATGCCTGCAAGGCCTGGCGGGTTGCGGCGTCGTCTTTCCAGCGGATGCTGCGAGTACGGGCGGTGTAGCGCAGGTGCAGATGGCCCTCGTGTACACACAAGGCGGGGCCGGTCTCGTCTGCCCGAGCGATGCCATTCTCATCGACTCGGGCGGGGATGGTCATGGCGTCTTCGGCCATCAGGGCACGGATGAAATCTGGGTTGGCGTCCCGTAGGGCGATATAGGCGAGTTCGTGATCGTACAGATCGTTCTCCCCACCGCTGTCGGCCGCACGCACGCAATGCAGTATCATGGCGAAGATGCGGCGTTCGGGTGGGTTGTAATAGCCGTCGGTGTGCCAGCGAATGCGCTGGTGGCTGTAGGGGATGTAGTCGCCGCGGTGGCTGGGATCGACGCCGGCAGGACGCGTCTGTTCGGCATTCTCCTCATCCTCGCGCGGGGTGAGGCTGGAGATCCCATCGGCATCGGCGAGCCAGTTGGCGTCGAGGTGCGTGAGACCGAACTGTTCCCCCACCCGCCGCGGGATGGCTTTGTCTTCGGCATCCACGGCCGGGCCGGCGTAGATGGCCAAGTTGGTCTTGGCAAGCCGCGCCCACAGCGCGGCGTATTCCGCATCGCTGAGTGCACGCGGATTGCGCACCGGGACGATCAGGTCCTCAGCCCGCTGCGGATAACCAGCGAGCTTCGCCCGCCGCCAGGTCTGGTAGCCTGCCTCGTTGTCGGGATGGAAAGGACTGTCAGCGGGAATCACCGTTCTGACCCCGAATTCCTGACGCCTGATCCTTGAGAGGGTAGAAACCATCGACCTGCTTTTTCACCGTGCCCATGATCTGCGGCATTTCGATGTCCATGATCTGGTCCTGGATCCAGGGCTGATCGCTCTGTTCCATGACCTCGCGGATCATCAGGCTCAAGAAGCGCAAGGCCGGGAAGCTCGCCTTGTCCTGCTCGAAGGTGTAGTGGGCGTACTCGGCCATGCGGGCGTTGAGCATGTCGATGTAACCCTGTCTGTAGTCGTACTCGGGGTCCCGCTGGCCGCCGGTGAAGTCGAGGATGTTGTCCTCCATGATCTCGGCTAAGCGTTTGCCCAAAGCCGTGATCAGACGCGCGCGTTCCTCGTCGCTGATGCGGCCGTAGACCAACCGATCGACGTAATGCACGGCAAAGGCGGTGATCTCAGCGATGATCTTGAAGCCGCGCTGGGGTGTGAGGATGTCGTAATCGGCACGGGACAGGTCGTCCACGGCACGATCGGCCATACGCCAGATGGTGGTGGCGATCGCCGTGGCCACCTCCTCGGCGCCGCGCTGCACGCCATCTTTCCTGAACCAGACGGTCTTGACTCGGGTCGGTGCAGCCATACTACTCTCCGGTAGCGACGGGGCGGCTGGGGTCGGTGATCCATTCGCTCCAGGAGCCGGGGTAGAGCCGGGAGCCGGGCAGGCCCGCGATCTCCATGGCGAGCACATTGTGACAGGCGGTCACACCCGAACCGCACATGTGGATCACTTTCCAGGGCGGCCGCCCTTTGAGTAAGGCTTGGTAGTTTTCGCGCAGGGCCTCGGGCGGCAGAAAGGTGCCGTCGAGATCCAGGTTGTCCTCGTAAATCCAGTTGATCGCGCCGGGCACGTGGCCGGCGACGGGGTCCAGCGGCTCGAACTCGCCGGTGAAACGCCGCTCCGGCCGCGCGTCGATGATGAGCGCGTCGGTCTCGCCTTTGACCACCCGTAGGACCTCATCGGCGCTGACCACCTGGCTCGGTTCCGGTAGGCAGATACAGTTACCCTTATGCGGAGTGGGCACCTCTGTGGTGAGCGGCCGCATTTCACGCTTCCACTTGGGGAAACCGCCATCGAGCAAGGCCACCGCGGGATGGCCGAGCCAGCGCAACAGCCACCACATGCGCACGGCCATGGCGCCGAAGCTGTCGTCGTAGACGACGACCTGTTTGTTCACTCCCACCCCCCAATGGTACAGCTTCTCGGCCAGGACCTGTGGATCGGGCAGGGGATGGCGTCCGGTTTTGCCGGGGATGATGGGCCCGGAGAGGTCATCGTCCAGGTGGGCATAACGCGCGCCTGGAATATGTCCCTCGGCATAGGCGCGGCGGCCTGCCTCCGGATCGGTCAGCGTGAAGCGGCAATCGAAGACCACCCACTGGGGGTCATCGAGATGCCGCGCCAGGTCTTCGGTGGTGACGAGGGTGTTGATGTACATCCGATTTCAGGTCACGGATACGGGTTACGAGCTGGAGCAACCAATCCCCTCGACTGACTCCGGGCTCCGGTAACCCGAATCCTGATCAATACCCACCCTTGCCGAACGGCTTGGTCAACCCCGCAACCTTGGCCGCCTGACGGTTAGGCTGCTTCGGGAAAAGCTCATAGAGGCGCTTTTTCCAATCCACCCCGGGGAACTCCTCCTCCATCATGGCCACCATGTTGCGGAAATTGGGGGTGTGGCCGTCCTCCTGATACTTGCGGCGCATGAAGTTGATCACCGTCCAGTGGTCGTCGGTCAGTTGAATCCCCTCGGCCTCGGCGATGATGGGGACGATCTCATCGCTGAAGTTGGGCTCGACCAGAAAGCCTTCGTCGTCGACTTCGAGTTCTTCGCCATTGAGCACGTAGCCCATGTTTCCCTCTCCTTTCCAGACAGACAATGACGGGCAACCGACTTTTCGCTCAGTCGATCACCACTTCCCGAATCGATTTGTGCGGGATGAAGATCCCGCAGCCATAGCGCCGGTGGTGCCCGAGGCCCCGTTCTTGCACACGGATCGAGTCCTCCAGACTGATATCGTGCAACATGAGGCTATAGCCCTCCGCCGCGCCCTCAGGTGTGTGCAACTTGCGCCGCTTGCCCGGGATCAGTCCGGCCCGTACACCCATGCTCTCCAATTCGGCACGTGCTTCGTCGATGAAACCCGCCTCGTCGCTCGATGCCATGACGACGAAGTGCGAATACAGGGTGGTATAAGGCATCAACGGTCGCTTTTTCAAGGGCCCGACAGTCAGCGTGCCGGCAGGGGTCTTGAGCTTTGCGCCCACGAGGGCCTCGGCGTCGGTGAGGCGCGCCACGGGCAGCCGCAGGATCAACTTCACCCGCCGGCTGATGACCAGGTTGTCGTTGCGGCCGGTAGGCGCCCCGTGCACGGGATGCACCCCGATGCCCGGGGTCTCTGCCAACCAGGGCAGATGGGCGACCAATTCTTCATAGAGGCTGACCCCGTGGTCGGCCGGGATTTCACCCGGCGACAGATCGTACTGGACGTCTACGAAAGCGGCCTGGTGCTCGAAGTCTTTGATCGCCTGCCACTCCGGGTTGTACATGCGCATCGCTCAACCCTCCTGGTTATGCTGGGCGGCGATGGGCTCTGCCCACTTGAGCATCTCCTCAGCCCAATACTTGGCAGTGACCGGGTCGATGTCGAAGATGGTGAAGCGCGCGCCGCGTTCGCGGATACGCATGCGCAGCATGGGCACACCGCCGGCGGCGTATTCGACCTGCTGCAGCTCGATCTCCTGGTTACCGTAGGGGTTGCGGAACTTGGTCAGGGACGTGATCCGGTCCATGAAGATTTGCTCCAAAAGCGAACGTCTATCCTGACATTTCTTATCGGGAATTGACATTCCCGCGAGAGGGGTGACAACACTACCCGATCGGGTAGGTCTACCCTACCCGATTTGAACACCGCATACCCCAACGGAATGATGGAACTCGTCCACTGCGCTCTCTAACATGCGATCACTCGATTCGTGCAGGCTTACTGCACACGGGCAGTGGTTTGGTGAGATACCCGACGACAGACTGTTGTTCACGATTCAAGGAGAAACAGATGGCTAAGCAAATGCACGAGACGCCTAACCTGGACGCCCTGGAGAGCGGTCCATGGCCCTCCTTCGTGACGGGCTTGAAGCGCCTGGCGAAGGAAAACGACATGATGGTCGACCTGCTCGGCCAGCTGGAGACCTCCTACAAGACCCGTTTCGGCTACTGGAAGGGGGGCACCGTTGGGGTGATCGGCTATGGCGCCGGCATCATCCCCCGCTTTACCGAACTCAAGGACGAGAATGGCAAGCCCCTGTTCCCGGAGGCCGCCGAGTTCCACACCCTGCGCGTGCAACCGCCCGCCGGCATGCACTACACCTCGCAGCTGCTGCGCGACCTGTGCGACGCCTGGCTGGAGACCGGGGGCTCTGGTCTGATCGCCTTCCACGGCCAATCCGGCGACATCATGTTCCAGGGTATCAAGACCGAGAACGTCCAGGCCGCCTTCGACAGGCTCAACGAAATGGGCTTCGACCTCGGTGGTGCCGGCCCAGCCCTGCGTACCTCCATGTCCTGCGTCGGTGCCGCCCGCTGCGAGATGAGCTGTTATGACGAGGCCCGTGCACTGCGCACCGTGATCAACAACAACTTGGACGACATGCATCGGCCCTCGCTGCCGTACAAGTTCAAGTTCAAGTTCTCCGGCTGCCCGAACGACTGCGTGAACTCCATCCAGCGCTCCGACATGGCCACCATCGGCACCTGGCGCGACAACATCCAGACCAACCAGGCCATCGCCGACGAGTGGATGGCCAACCACAGCATGGAAGACCTGGTCAACATGGTGGTCAACCACTGCCCGACCAAGGCCATCTCCCTGCGCAAGATCGGCAAGGAGAAGGCCGAGGGCGAGAGTGTGCTGAAGGTCGGCCCTGACACCGAGATGGCCATCGACAACCACAACTGCGTGCGCTGCATGCACTGCCTGAACGTCATGCCCGGGGCGCTTTTGCCGGGCAAGGACAAAGGGGTAACCATCCTGGTCGGCGGCAAGGGGGTGCTGAAGATCGGTGCCACCATGGGTACCGTGATCATCCCGTTCATGAAGCTCGAATCCGACGAGGACTTCGAGAAGCTCAATGAGCTGGCCCGCAACGTCCTCGATTTCTTCGCCGAGAACGCGCTGGAACACGAGCGCACCGGCGAGATGATCGAGCGCATTGGTCTGGCGAACTTCCTCGAAGGGATCGGGTTGGAAGTCGACCCCAACATGATCCTCCACCCGCGCACCAACCCCTATGTGCGCACCGACGGTTGGGACGAGGAAGCCGAGAAGTGGTTCGAGCGCAAGCGCGCCGCCGCCTGATCACACCGTAGAGATTCAGGGGGTCACCCGCCTGGTGACCCCCGTCTGAATAGTATATTGGTATCCTGATCTCACCTTGTTGGAGATAAGCATGGCAGAAAGAACCCACGTGACCATCGAGTCCGGTGCGCCGGATCCGATGCCCTACATGCACCCGGTGATGCGCAAGAATTACGGCAAGTGGGTCTACCACTCGCATCCGCGGCCCGGTGTGCTCTACCACCGTGCCGAAAATGGAGACGAGATCTGGACGGTGAAGGCCGGCACCCAGCGGCAGATGGACCACTACACCATCCGCAAGCTCGCTGACATCGCCGACCAGTACGGCGATGGCTATGTGCGCTTCACCGCCCGGTCCAATATCGAGTTCATGGTGGCCGACAAGAACAAGGTGGAGCCCCTGATCAAGACCCTGACGGAAAACGGCTTCCCGGTCGGCGGCACGGCCAACTCGGTGTCCATGATCGCCCATACCCAGGGCTGGCTGCACTGCGACATCCCAGGCACCGATGCCTCCGGTGTGGTCAAGGCGCTGATGGACGAGCTCTATGATGACTTTGTCAAGTGCGAGATGCCCAACCGCGTCAAGCTCTCCACCTCCTGCTGCGAGATCAACTGCGGCGGTCAGGCCGACATCGCCATCATCGTCCAGCATACCAAGCCGCCGAAGATCAACCACGATCTGGTGGCCAACGTCTGCGAGCGTCCCGCTGTCGTGGCCCGTTGCCCGGTGGCGGCGATCCGCCCCGCCCTGGTCAACGGCAAGCCCTCCTTGGAAGTGGACGAAAAGAAATGTATCTGTTGCGGCGCCTGCTACCCGCCCTGCCCGCCCATGCAGATCAACGACCCGGTGCACTCCAAGATCGCCATCTGGGTCGGCGGCAAAAACTCCAACGCCCGCTCGCGTCCCACCTTCCATAAGCTGGTCGCCTCGGGGCTGCCCAATAATCCGCCGCGCTGGCCCGAGGTCGCGGAGGTCGTCAAGAAGATCCTTTCGGTCTACAAGGCCGACGGCCGTCCGTGGGAGCGGATGAGCGACTGGATCGACCGCATCGGCTGGCCCGCCTTCTTCGAGAAGACGGGACTGCCCTTCACCAAGTACCACATCGACAACTGGCGTGGTTCGCGTAACAGCCTGAACGCCTCCACTCACATCCGCTTCTGAGGCTTATGCCCCGGGGTCACCTGGGGCTGCCTCTCGATCGGAAAATCGGAGTTAGGGATACATAAATGAAATTCGCAATACTCGTAAATGAGGGGCCCTACACCCACCAGGCGTCGGACTCCGCTTACCTGTTTGCAAAAGCCGCGCTGGCCAAGGGGCATGAGATCTTCCGCGTTTTCTTTTACCACGACGGCGTGAACAACGCCTCGCGTCTCACCGTCCCGCCGCAGGACGACCGTCATATCGTCAACCGCTGGAGCGCGCTAGCCCAGGAGCATGGGATCGACCTGGTGGTTTGCATTGCCGCCGCGCAGCGCCGCGGCATGCTCGACGAAAATGAAATGAAGCGTCAGGGCAAGGATGCCAACAACATTGCACCCGGTTTTCGCATCTCTGGTCTCGGTCAGTTGGTGGAAGCCGGCATTCAGGCCGACCGCCTGGTAACTTTCGGTGACTGAGGGGAACACGATGTCCGACGAAATGGAAATGGAAGAAGGCGGCGGTGTCGTCAAGAAGTTCATGTTCCTGAACCGCAA
>CALAMX010000092.1 GCA_937925755.1 uncultured Burkholderiales bacterium | reverse complement strand
CATGTCCGTTGATTTCCTCCTCGAACTCTTTCTCCAGGTCTGGCTGCCCATCGCCCTGCTGGTGACGGCGGGTGGCCTTTGGGCGCGGCTGCGCCAGGACCCGCCGGCGGACAAGCTGCGGGTCTATCTCAACCGCCTGGTCGTCGACGTCTTCGCCCCACCGCTGCTGTTCGCCCTCTCGGCCCAGGCGAGACTCGACAGGGAGATGCTGACCGTGCCGGTGATCACCATCGCCGGCATCCTGTTGAGTGCCGCGTTGCTCTATCTCTTGCTTTACCACGCCCCATTGGGACGCAGCCTCACGCAAGAGAGCCGCGCTGCCATACTGCTGGCCGGCAGCTTCGGCAATGTGCTTTTCATGGGCTACCCCGTGCTCACCTTCCTGCATGGTCCCATGGGCGGCAGCTACGCTGCCTTCGCCGACGTCCTGGCCTCCACCCCGCTGCTCTGGACCCTGGGGGTGTGGATCGCCACGCGGCTCGGCCCTGCGGGTGGGCATGGCACCCGTCTGCTCGCCACGGTGCTGAGACTGCCGCCGCTCTGGGGCTTCGTGCTCGGCTTCACCGTAAACTTTGCCGGTCTGCAGGTGGAGCCCCTGATCCAAGCCGCACGCTTCATGGGCCAGGCGACCATCCCGCTGATGCTTTTCACCCTAGGGCTCGCCATCCCCTGGGGCGCACTCCAGCCCAGCCGCCCGGTGCTGGTGGCGGTGGCGGTGAAGCTCATCATCGGCCCGGTACTCGTCCTCGCGCTCACCCACCTGTTGCTGGGTGAGCTCAGGCAGGCGCAGCGTGCCGCCATCCTGGAGGTGGCCATGCCCACCATGCTGATGGCGGCGAGCTTTGCCGACCGCTTCGGCCTGGACGTGCGCGCCGCGGCCCTCACCGTGAGCTGGAGCAGTCTGTTGTTCATGCTAATCCTGCCCCTGTGGATCCTGCTGCTCAGGTAAGGCAACAAGCCCTCTCCCCTCACCCGCTCGCGGGAGGGGGTGAGAATCCGCCACGACGCCAGCAGAAAGCGGCACGCACCTCAAAGCGAGCCGATCAGTTCCAACGCGCGCAGCTGCGGCAGGACGCTCTGCACCGCGCGCCGCCCCTCGGCGATCGCCTCGCGCGCCCGATGGAACTCCAACAGGCCCAAGTGTGCAAGCCGAGGGGTGATCAGCACGTCGGGCGGCTCGCCGGCCAAGCGGCTGCGGCTGATCTGCACCTGCATGATGTTGATGCTGGTGGCCAGGGTGTCGAACAGGGAGGGGGGTTCTTCGTCCTTGTCACGCCAGGGCAACGGCAGGGCTTGGATACCGGTTTGCAGACGCTGCATGAGGGCGGCGGCCAGGCTGTCCGCGGCCGGTCGGTTGCTGGCGGCAGCCCGCGCGCGCGGGCGCAGATGCCGACCCACCAGGTTGGTATTGAGGTCGATGGCGATGACGATCTCCGCACCGAGAGCGCGGGCGAGCGACACAGGCACCGGATTGACCAGCCCGCCGTCCACCAACCAGCGACCCTGGACGAGGGCCGGGGTGAACAACCCCGGCAGGGCGATCGAGGCGCGCACGGCCTCCATGAGCCCCCCTTCGCGCAACCAAACCTCGCGGCCCGTGGCCAGGTCGGTGGCCACGGCAGCATAGGCCTTATCGAGTTCACCGATCGCCCTATCGCGAAAGTGGGCACGGAAGAAGTCCATCAGCCGCTCACCCCGGATCATGCCGCCGTTGAGGGTGAGGTCGAAAAAGCCGACCACCTCTTTGAACTTGAGCCCGCTCACCCAAGTTTCCAGGCGCTCCAGGTTGTCGGAAACATAGGCCGCGCCGACCAGTGCGCCGATGGATGTGCCGCAGACCACGGCGAAACGCAGGCCCGCCTCCTCCAGGGCGCGGATGGCGCCGATGTGGGCCCAGCCGCGGGCCGAGCCGCTGCCCAGCACGAGACCAAGCACGGGCCTGTGGCTCATGGACGCGGCCTCACTCGCACCCCATCGCGTATGCGGTCATCCGGATGGTTGATCACCTGTTCGCCGGCCTTGAGCCCAGCGACGACCTGCACCGCCAACCCTGCGCGTTCCCCCAGTTGTACCGGGCGCAACCTGGCCTTGCCCCCCTCGACCACGAATACCGCCCAGCCGGCATTGTGGCGGAAGAGGCTGCTCGCCGGCACCTGCAGCACATCGCGAGCCTCCCACAGGACGAAGCGCGCCTGAACCCGGTATGCGTCACCGAGGCCCTGCCAGGCCGCGCGCGGTGAAGTGATGTCGACGATCACCCGCACCCGCTGCTCCTCCACCCCCAAGGCCGAGACCTTGGTGAAACCCGCCGGCTCCACCGTCCGTACACGGCCCGTCAGGGGCTGTCCGCCCCAGCGCTCAAGGCTCACCCGCCCGCCGGGCCGAATACGCACGGCCTGGGTCGAGAGCACATCCACCACCACCTCCAACGCCTCGGGATCACCGATCTCCAGCAAGGGCTGCCCCGCCGCCACCGTCCCCTCGCTCTCACGCACCCGCTTCAGCACCTTTCCAGCGACCGGGGCGCGCACCTCCAGGCGCTCGGCCTTACCGGCATTGAGGGCCGCGGCATGCGCCAAGAGGGCGCGGGCCGTCTCCAATCGATGGCGCGCCACGTCCACTGCATGCCGCGCCGCCTCTCGCACCGCCTCGCTGCGGGAGACTCGGGTCCTGGCCTGGTCCACCGCGGCGCGTGACAGGAAATTGGCCTGTCCCAGGGCCTCGGCGCGCTTCAATTCCTGCTGTGCCAGCTCGGCTTCGGCCTCGGCCGCGCGCGCCTCCTCGATCGCAGCCGCCAGGCCTGCCTCGGCCGCACGCAACTGCCCCAGCGCCTGTGCCCTCGTGCGCGGGTCGAGTGCATCGGCACGCGTAGGCTCGAGCACTGCCAACACCTGGCCGCGCCGCACCGGGTCACCCTCCTTCAGCTCGATGCGACGCAGATAACCGTTCATCGGTGCGTGGATCACATAGCGGTCGCGCACCCGTGCCTGGCCCTCCTCCTCGATGCTCACGATCAGAGGCCCGCGGGCCACCTGCGCCAGTTCCACTGCCACCGGACGCGGCAGAAAGCCCCAGGTGAGTCCACCGGCCATGGCCAGCATGAGGAGGATGAGGGTGAGACGGGCGCGGGACATGCGACGGAGACGGTCAGATCATACGCAGTAAAACCCAAGGCGCTGTCCTGCGCAACCGGTCCTAGGTCTGCCCTGGGCCGTCGGCAGCGGTTGAGACCGCACGGAGAAACCAGCGCTGCGGCAGATCGGCTGTCCTCGACCCACAAAAAAAGGCGGCCGCAGCCGCCTTGACTCCGCGTCTAGGGTCTCAGTTGACCTTGGGATCGAGCTCGCCGCTGGCATAGCGCTTGGTCATCGCCTCCAGGCTCAGGGGCTTGATCTTGCTCGCCTGGCCAGCGCAGCCGAAGGCCTCGTAACGCGCCTTGCAGATCTCGCTCATGGCCTTGGTGGCGGCCTTGAGGAATTTGCGCGGGTCGAACTCCTTTTTGTTCTCCCAAAGGAACTTACGAATCGCACCGGTGGCGGCCATGCGCAGGTCGGTGTCGATGTTGACCTTGCGCACGCCGTGCTTGATGCCCTCGACGATCTCCTCGACCGGTACACCGTAGGTCTGGCCCATGTCGCCGCCGTACTCGTTGATGATCTTGAGCCACTCCTGCGGTACCGAGGAAGAGCCGTGCATCACCAGGTGGGTGTTGGGGATGCGGGCGTGGATCTGCTTGACGCGGTCGATGGCCAGGATGTCGCCGGTCGGCGGGCGGGTGAACTTATAGGCGCCATGCGAGGTGCCGATGGCGATGGCTAGGGCATCGACCTTGGTCTGCTTGACGAAGTCTGCGGCCTGGTCGGGGTCAGTCAGCAGCATGGAGTGATCCAGTTTGCCCTCGGCGCCCACGCCGTCCTCCTCACCGGCCATGCCGGTCTCGAGCGAGCCGAGGCAGCCGAGCTCGCCCTCGACCGACACGCCGCAAGCGTGCGCGAGCTCCACCACCTGGCGGGTGACTTTGACGTTGTATTCGTAACTGGCAGGGGTTTTGGCGTCCTCCAGCAGCGAGCCGTCCATCATCACCGAGGTGAAGCCCGACTGGATGGAACGGATGCACACCGCCGGCGAGGCGCCGTGGTCCTGGTGCACGCAGATGGGGATGTGCGGATACATCTCCACCGCGGCGTACATCAGGTGACGCAGGAAGGGCTCGCCGGCGTAGGCACGGGCGCCGGCCGAGGCCTGGACGATGACCGGTGCATCGCAGGCGTCGGCAGCCTGCATGATGGCATGCATCTGCTCCATGTTGTTGACGTTGAAGGCGGGAACGCCGTAGCCATGCTCGGCGGCATGGTCCAGCAGTTGACGCAGGGTGATGAGGGCCATCTGGATCTCCTGTTCGCTAAATTAAACCTTCTTTCGTTCGCCGACGCGAACGATCTTGAGGGTGTTGGTGCCGCCCGGTTTGCCGATCGGCTCGCCGATGGTGAGCAGGATCAGGTCGCCGTTGCGCACCGCGCCGCGCCGCCGCAGCTCCTCCTCGGCCTCGGTCAGCAGCTGGTCGCGGTCGTTGCTGGAGGGCCGGAAGTTGATGGGGTAGACACCGCGGAAGAGCGTCACTTTTCTACGGGTTTCGACCTCGGGTGTCAAGGCATAGATCGGCACGTGGGTGCTGATGCGCGAGGTCCACAGTGCGGTCGCGCCGGACTGGGTCATCGCCGCGATGGCCTTGACGTTGAGGTGCAGGGCCGTAAAGGCAGCGGACTTGGCGATCGCCTCGTCGATGCGGACGATGCCCTCCTCGGCAGCCCTGAGGGGGAACGGCGGCCGCTCGACCTCCTTTTCCGCCTCGATACAGACCCGGTGCATGGCGGAGACGGCCTCGATGGGATATTTGCCGATCGCCGTCTCGGCCGAGAGCATCACCGCATCGGTGCCATCGAGCACGGCGTTGGCCACATCGGAGACCTCGGCGCGCGTAGGGATGGGGCTGGCGATCATGGATTCCATCATTTGCGTGGCGGTGATGGCCAACTTGTTCCGCTCGCGCGCGAGCCGAATCATCTTCTTCTGTAGCGCCGGCACGGCGGCATCCCCCACCTCCACCCCCAGGTCGCCACGTGCCACCATGATGGCATCCGAGGCGTTGAGGATCTCGGGCAGGGCGTCGATCGCCTCGGCGCGCTCGATCTTCGCGATCAGCCAGGCATGGCCACCCGCGGCGTGCAGGATCTCGCGTGCCTGCTGCATGTCGGCCGCCGAGCGGGGGAAAGAGACGGCGAGATAATCGGCCTTCAACTGCGCCGCGATCTTGATGTCCTCGATGTCCTTGTCGGTCAGGGCCGCGGCGGACAGGCCGCCTCCCTTGCGGTTGATCCCCTTGTTGTTGGACAGCACCCCGCCGCGCACCACCTTGCAGATGACCTGGTTGCCCTCGACCTCTTCCACCCACAGCTCGATGCGGCCATCGTCCAGCAACAGGGTGGCGCCACGGGAGACGTCCCGGACCAGGTCGGGGTAGTCCAGACCGACGCAGGTGGCGTCGCCGAGTTCGCAGTCTGCGTCGAGGATGAAGCGCTCGCCCTCCAGCAGGGTGACCTTGCCGTCCTTGAAGCGCCCGATGCGGATCTTGGGCCCCTGCAGGTCCACCAGCACGCCCACGGCGCGGCCGCGCGTCTTGGCCAACGAGCGCACCAACTCGGCGGCCTGGATGTGCTCCTCGGCGCTGCCGTGCGAAAAGTTCAGGCGCACCACGTCCACGCCGGCCTCGATCATCCGGTCGAGCACCTTGGGGTCGCGGCTGGCCGGGCCCAGGGTGGCGACGATCTTGGTTCTGCGTATCATTTTTTGGGTGAAGGGTTAGGGGTGCGAGGTCGGGGGTGAGCGTCGATGCAACAATGCCCCACCCCTCACTGCTTAAGCCGCAGGTCAGCCGGCCGCACGCTTTTCCAGGATCTCGACCGCAGGCAGGACCTTGCCCTCGAGGTACTCCAGGAAGGCACCACCGGCGGTGGAAATGTAGGACACCTTGTCGTAGATCCCGTACTTCTGGATGGCGGCGATGGTGTCGCCGCCGCCAGCCAGGGTGAAGGCCTTGGTGTTGGCGATGGCCATGGCGATGGTCTTGGTGCCCTCGCCGAACTGGTCGAATTCGAATACGCCCACCGGGCCGTTCCACACCACGGTGCCGGCGTTTAGGATGATGTCGGCGAGCTGCTGCGCGCTCTTGGGGCCGATGTCGAAGATCATGTCGTCGTCGGCCACCTCGTCGGCGCTCTTGAGCACCGCCGGTTCGTTGGCGTCGAATTTCTTGCCGACCACCACGTCCACGGCGATGGGGATGTTCGCCCCGCGCGCGGCCATCTTCTCCATGAGGGCCTTGGCAGTGGGCACCAGCTCATCCTCGCACAGCGACTTGCCGACGTTCTTGCCGGCCGCCTTGAGGAAGGTGTTGGCGATGCCACCGCCGACCACCAGTTGGTCGACCTTTTCGGACAGGGCCTCCAGCACGGTGAGCTTGGTCGAGACCTTGGAGCCGCCGACGATGGCCACCATGGGCCGGGCGGGGTTGGCGAGCGCCCGGTCGAGCGCCTCCAGCTCCTGGGTGACCAGGATGCCGGCGCAGGCCACCGGGGCGTATTGGGCGATGCCGTAGGTGGAGGCCTCGGCGCGGTGGGCGGTGCCGAAGGCGTCCATGACGAAGACGTCGCACAGGGCGGCGTATTTCTTCGCCGTCTCCTCGGCATTCTTCTTCTCACCCTTGTTGATGCGGCAGTTCTCCAAGAGCACGACCTCGCCCTCGGCCACCTCAAAGCCGCCGTCCACCCAATCGCGGATCAATCGCACGGGCTTGCCGAGTTTCTGGCTCATCACCTCGGCCACTGGCGCAAGCGACACCTCGGGTGTCCACTCGCCCTCGGTCGGTCGTCCGAGGTGGGAGGTGACCATGACGCGCGCGCCGGCGTTCATGGCGTATTCGATGGTGGGCATCGAGGCGGTGATACGCGCGTCACTGGTGACCTTGCCGTCCTTGACGGGGACGTTCAAGTCGGCGCGGATGAACACGCGCTTGCCTTTGAGGTCGAGGTCGGTCATGCGGAGGAATTTGGCCATGATGCACTCCTGATCGTTGAGCTGTAAGGGATGAGCGTTCTCACGCCTTACAACTCAGTCGCACAGATCCGGCAGGTATCAGAGGGTCGGCGCGAGTGAACCCGCGCCGACCCCGCGATTCCTGAGCCCAGATTCCTACACCCTGTTACCGAGATGCAATATGTTGCGCGAAGCGCAGCATGTTGCAGGTATAGCCGTACTCGTTGTCGTACCAGGCCACCACCTTGACGAAGGTGTCATCGAGGGCGATGCCGGCCTCGGCGTCGAAGATGGAAGAATAACCACAGCCGCGGAAGTCGGTGGAGACCACCTTTTCATCGGTGTAGGCCAGGGTCTTGCTGATGTCGCCCTCCTGCGAGGCCTTCTTCATGGCAGCGCAGATCTCCTCGTACTTGGCGGGCCGCTCCAGCTCCACCGTCAGGTCAACGACCGACACATCGGAAGTGGGCACACGGAAGGCCATGCCAGTGAGCTTGCCATTGAGTTCAGGCAGGACCTTGCCCACCGCCTTGGCGGCTCCGGTGGAGGAGGGGATGATGTTTTCCAGGATGCCGCGGCCGCCGCGCCAGTCTTTCTTGGAGGGCCCGTCCACGGTCTTCTGGGTGGCGGTGGCGGCGTGCACGGTGGACATCAGACCGCGCTTGATCCCCCAGTTTTCGTGCAGGACCTTGGCGATGGGCGCCAAGGCATTCGTCGTGCAGGATGCGGCAGAGACGATGGCCTGGCCGGCGTAGGCGTCGTGGTTCACACCATAGACGAACATCGGCGTCTTGTCCTTGGATGGGGCGGAGATCACCACTTTCTTGGCACCGGCATTGAGGTGCGCCTTGCAAGACTCCTCGTCGAGGAACAAGCCGGTGCACTCGAGCACGATGTCGGCACCGACCTCACCCCACTTCAGGTTGGCCGGGTCCTTCTCGGCAGACAGACGAATGCGCTTGCCGTTGACCACCAGGTGGTTGCCGTCCACGGCGATGTCACCGTTGAAGCGGCCGTGCACCGAGTCGTATTTCAGCATGTAGGCCAGGTAGTCCGGCTCGAGCAGGTCATTGATGGCGACCACCTCGATGTCCGGGAATTCCTTGCTGATGGCGCGGAAGGCCATGCGGCCGATGCGGCCGAAACCGTTGATGCCGACTTTGATCGTCATTGTTCGCTCCTTGAGGTGAGAAGACCGAATTGCGAAAGGGGCGCCCGCCCCAATGGTGTCACAGGATACCCTTTACGGTGGCGACCACGTTCTCGACGGTGAAGCCGAACTCCTTGAACAGGACGTTGGCCGGGGCGGACTCACCGAAGCGGTTGATGCCGATCACCGCCCCGTCGCAACCGACGTACTTCCACCAGCCGTCGGTAGAGCCGGCCTCGATGGCCACGCGCTTGACCCCCTTGGGCAGGACGCTGTCCTTGTAGGCCGGATCCTGGCGGTCGAAGGCGTCGGTGGAAGGCATGGACACCACACGCGCGGGGATGCCTTCGGCCTTCAGGGCCTCCTGGCTCTTCAAGGCCAGGTCCACCTCGGAGCCGGTGGCGATCAACACCACCTTGGGCGCACCCTCGCAGTCGGACAGGACATAGCCGCCGCGCTCGATCAAGGCGATCTGTTCGTCGCTGCGCTTGATGAAGGGCAAGTTCTGGCGCGAGAGGATCAGGCTGGTGGGGCCGTCACGCTTCTCCACCGCTTTGGCCCAGGCGACCATGGTCTCGACCGTGTCACAGGGTCGCCACACCGCCATGTTGGGCATCAGCCGCAGGGTGGCGGTCTGCTCGATGGGCTGGTGGGTGGGCCCGTCCTCGCCCAGACCGATGGAGTCGTGGGTGAAGACGTGGATGACCCGCTGCTTCATCAGCGCCGCCATGCGCAGGGCATTGCGCGAGTACTCGGAGAACATCAGGAAGGTACCGCCGAAGGGCAGGATGCCGCCGTGCAGGGCCATGCCGTTCATGATGGCGGCCATGCCGAACTCGCGCACACCGTAGGAGATGTAATTGCCGGGGTTGCCGTGGCGGATGGGGTGGCAGCCGGTCCAGTTGGTGAGGTTGGAGCCGGTGAGATCCGCCGAGCCGCCGACGAACTCGGGCAGTATCGGGGCGAGCGCGTTGATGGCGATCTGGCTCGCCTTGCGCGTGGCCACCGTCTCGGCCTTGGCGTTGACGGCGGCAATCGCGTTCTTCACATGCTCGGCCCAATCGGCCGGCAATTCGCCCGCCATGCGCCGTTTGAATTCGGCGGCCTCGGCCGGATAGGCCTTTTCATACTCGGCGAACTTGTTGTTCCAAAGCTTCTCCAGCCCTTCGCCCTTGGTGCGGGCATCCCAACCCTCGTAGACGTCCTGCGGGATGACGAAGGGGGGGTAGTTCCAGCCCATGTGCTTGCGGGTGGCCTCCACCTCCTCGTGACCCAGGGCCGCCCCGTGCACGTCGTGGGTGCCGGCCTTGTTGGGCGAGCCCTTGCCGATGATGGTCTTGCATTGGATCAGGGTGGGCTTGTCGGTGGACTGCTTGGCCTTCTGGATGGCCGCCTCGATGGCCTCGAAATCGTGCCCGTCGACATTGGGGATGACGTTCCAGCCGTAGGCCTCGAAGCGCTTGCAGACGTCCTCGGTGAACCAATGCTCGACATGGCCGTCGATGGAAATACCGTTGTCGTCCCAGAAGGCGATCAGCTTGTTGAGCTTCCAGGTGCCGGCGAGCGCACAGGCCTCGTGCGAGATGCCCTCCATCATGCAGCCGTCACCCATGAAGACATAGGTGTGATGGTTGACGATCTCATGACCGGGCTTGTTGAACTGGTGCGCCAGGATCTTTTCGGCGAGCGCCATGCCCACGGCGTTGGTGATGCCCTGGCCGAGCGGCCCCGTGGTGGTCTCCACGCCCGGCGTATAGCCGTATTCGGGGTGGCCCGGGGTCTTGGAGTGCAGTTGGCGGAACTGCTTGATGTCCTCCATGCTGAGGTCGTAGCCGGTCAGGTGCAGCAGGGCATACAGCAGCATGGACCCGTGCCCGTTGGACAGCACGAAGCGGTCACGGTCAGGCCACTTGGGGTTGGCTGGGTTGTGGCGCAGATGGTGGTTCCACAGCACTTCGGCGATTTCCGCCATACCCATGGGTGCGCCCGGATGGCCGGACTTGGCGCGTTCGACGGCGTCCATGGCGAGGGCGCGTATGGCGTTGGCAAGGTCGGTGCGGGTTGCCATGTCTTTGTTTCCTCTGGTTAAAAACTTGTGCCGGCCCGTATTTCGGACAGAAAGAACCCAATTATCTACAAGCCCCCTCGCCCGGGCAAGACGAGCAAGAAAAAGCCACAAGCCGCATGAGCGACAAGATCCACGCTACCGCCTTGCCCGACGCGGGTTGCGTCGGAATGTCCGCGAATGCTAAAAAATTTTTATCAATTCATTCAAATGCTTGATTTATCGACCCAGGTCTGCCATTGACGATGTAGCCCAGGCGTGAGGGCGGCCACCACCGAGCGGGTCCAGGGACGACTGCTCCAAAACGGGGCGGTGCCTTGAATACAGCTCACCACGCCGCCCGCCTCCTCCAGGATGAGGCAGCCGGCCGCGTAGTCCCAAAGCTTCTGCCCGCCGTGCAGATAGACGTGCATTCGGCCGGCGGCGAGGTAACACCAGTCGAGCGTACTGGCGCCGAGGTTGCGCTGCGAGCTATAGGGGTGTTCCGCTGCCAGGCGGGCGGCAAGCCCGCGCGGGATGCGCTTGAAATCGATGCCGGCGATGCAGCGTTTGAGCACCTCGGGCGGCGTCTTGAGCGGCAGGCGTTCACCATCGACGAAGGCGCCTTGCCCCGCTTCGGCGTAAAAGCACTCGTCGGCCTTTGGATCGTAGACCACGCCCAAGACGCTGCGGCCTTGTTTCATCAGGGCGATGGACATGGCGAAGAAAGGCAGACCGCTGACGAAATTGGTGGTGCCGTCGATGGGGTCCACACACCAAAGCCCCGCCTCACCGGCCCCCCAGAGCCGGCGGTGGGTGTCGTCGTCCATCTCCTCGCCCAGCACGGGGTAAGGGGCGATGGCCGTGAGCCGTTCGCTCAAGGCCCGCTGGGCGGCCATGTCGGCCTCGGTGAACAGGCTGCCGTCGTCCTTGCGGGTGTGCGCCACCTTGAGGTAGCGCGGCATGACCTCCTCGCGGCCGACTGCGCGCACGGCCTCGATCACCTGGGCAAGCAGCGGCGACATTCAGCGGCGAGAATCAGGCCTGCCGCCACTTGATGGAGCA
>CALAMX010000091.1 GCA_937925755.1 uncultured Burkholderiales bacterium | reverse complement strand
GGATGAACTGGGGCTTTCCGCCTACGATGCCGCCACACTCACCGCCACACGCGCCACGGCCGAGTATTTCGAGGCGGTGCTGGCCGCAGGGGTGCCGGCCAAGCTGGCCGCCAACTGGGTGATGGGAGAGCTGGCCGCCGCACTCAACCGCGAGGGCCTGGACATCACGCAAAGCCGCATTTCACCCGCGCGGCTGGCCGGACTGCTCAAGCGTATCGACGATGGCACCCTCTCGTCCAAGCTCGCCAAGGAGGTGTTCGCCGCCTTGTGGACGGGTGAAGGGGAGGCCGACGCCATCATCGAGGCGCGGGGTCTCAAGCAGATGTCGGACACGGGTGAGTTGGAGCGCTTGGTCGATGAGGTGCTGGCGGCCAACCCGAAATCGGTCGAGGAATACCGCGCCGGCAAGGACAAGGCCTTCAATGCCTTGGTCGGTCAGGTGATGAAGGCCACCCGGGGGCGCGCCAACCCGCAGCAGGTCACCGCACTGCTCAAGCAGCGTCTCGGCGGCTGAGCGAAGATCGGCTTCAGACGGCGCCGGCGGCGGCCGTTATCGTATGGGTGGCGGATGTGCCAACGCCTAACCGGTACAAGGGACGTATCTTTGACTTGCCGACACATGCGCTTGCGCCTGCCGATCCTGATACTGGCCTGGCTGTGTGGGCTGCCGCTCTGCTTACCGGCGGCGCCGCCACCGCCTGGAAAGACCCCGCTGGTCTTGGCGGTGCTGCCCTATTTGCCCGCCGCCGAGATCGAGCGGCGTTTTTCTCCGCTCGCCGCCCGCCTGGGGCAAGCGCTGGGTCGCCCGGTGCAGGTGCGCATCGGCCAGGATTATGGGCAGCATATCGACGCGATCGGCAGCGACCAGGTGGACATCGCCTACCTCGGCCCGGCCGCCTATGTTCGTATGGTGGAACACTACGGTCGGAAGCCCATCCTGGCTCGCATCGAGGTCGCAGGGCAAAGCAGCCTGCGCAGCGTGATCGTCGTGCGCCATGACACTCCGTTGACCCGTATCGAGCAGCTCAAAGGGCGTAGTATTGCCTTTGGTGCCGCCGATTCGACCACGGGTCACCTGCTGCCGCACTACCAGCTCCTGCAAGGCGGTGTGCGTCTGCGCGATCTCTCTCGCCACCATTTCCTCGGCAATCACCATGACGTCGCCCTGGCCGTATTGGCCGGGGATTACGACGCCGGTGGGCTCAAGGAAGAGGTCTATCAGGCGTACGCAGCGCGCGGGCTGCGCGCCCTGGCGGTGAGCCCGGCGGTGCCCGATCACCTATTCGTCGCCCGTGCCAACCTGCCAGCGGCGGACCTCGAGCGCCTGCGCCGTGCCCTCCTCGATCTGCAGCGCGACGCGGCTGGCCGTGATGTGCTCAAGCGCGTGCAGCCGGGACCGGGCGCCCTCGTCCCGGCCGGCGACGCCGACTACGACGGCCTGCGCCGGATCATGCGGGTGATGGATGCCGATCGCTGAGATGCGTCCGGCTGGACATCCCGCTTTGCCCTGGATCGGCCTGGTGCTGCTTCTGGCCTTGCTTTCCGGGTATGGCGTGCACCAGTTGCGTCTGGGGCAGACGCAGGAGATGCAGGCGGCCAAAGACGCGGCCCAGCGTGAGCTCGATCTGCTCGCCAGCGTGGTCCATGGCCACTTGCAGCAGGGGCAATATCATAGTGCCAGTCAGGTGGTACAGGACTGGGGCAGCCGGCAGGCGCACCTCGCCTCTCTCTCGCTCAAGACCGCCAATGGCTTCGTCCTCGGTGAATATCACCGCGCCCTGTCGCCGGGCGGTTCCACCCTGACGCTGCAGACGACGCTGTCCTATGGTTATCAGGGGCGGGCCCACCTGCTCCTGGTGCACGACCTCTCACCCATCGAGCAGCGGCAGCAGCGGCTGCGCCTGTTGCTCGCCGTCGCCTTCGGCCTGTTCGCCCTGCTGCTCGCCTTACTGCTGCGCCTGCTTCAGTTGCGCCAGGGCGAGGCGGCTGAGCTGCGTCGCCAGAGCGCACGCGCCGAGGCGGCCAACACCCAGCTCAGGACGGCACTTGCGGAACGCCAGGCAGCCGAGGCGGAACGCGACCGCCTCATCGCCATCCTGGAGGCGACCCCCGACCTGGTCGGTATGGCCGATCCCAATGGCCGCATCCTCTACCTCAATGCGGCCGGGCGCAGGCTTACCGGCCTTGAGCAGTCCTCGCTGCGAGGGCATCTGATCAAAGACATCCACCCTGCCTGGGCCATGGACGTCATCCGCGAACAGGGCATACCCGCCGCCATCCGCGATGGCGTCTGGAGTGGGGAGACGGCCCTGCTCGATGCGAGCGGCGCAGAAATCCCGGTTTCCCAGGTGATCATCGCCCATCACGACGACCAGGGACAACTCCAATACTTGTCTACCGTCATGCGCGATATTCGCCGGAGCAAGGCCGTGGAGGCGGCCCTGCGCGCCAGCGAGGCGCAGCTCGCCCAGGCCCAGGCCATCGCCCACCTGGGCAGTTGGGACCTGGACCTCGCCAGCGGGCAGGCGACCTGGTCGGACGAGGAATACCGCCTGCTCGGCTACGTCCCCGGCGAGGTCTCCGCCAGCGCCGAGGCCTTCATGGCCCACGTCCACCCCGACGACCGCGCTGCCGTGTGGGCGGAGATGCAAGCCTCGATGCAACGCGAGGACGGGACCTACCGCATCGAACATCGGGTGCGCTGCCCGAACGGTGAGGAGCGCATCGTCCTGGAGCAGGGGCGGGTCACCTTCGACACCGAGCATCGCCCCTTGCACATGATCGGCACCACCCTAGACGTGACCGATTTGCGCCGTGTCGAACGCGAACTCGCAGCCCACCGTGACCGCCTGGAAGAACTGGTGGCGGCGCGCACGCGCCAGGTGCGCGAGCAGGCCGCGATCATCGATCAGATCCACGATGCCGTGGTCAGCACCGACCTCGACGGCCTCATCACCAGCTGGAACCAAGGCGCCGAACGGCTCTACGGCTACCCGGCACACGAGGTCCTGGGCCGCTCGGTGGGGCTACTCTACGAGGACAGCGATTTCCTCTGGCGCGATGTCATCCTGCCCCTCCAGCGCCAGGGGGCGCTCGAACTCGAAGTGCAGCTCAAACGCAAGGACGGCAGCCCAGTGGACGTGCTGCTCAGTCTCAGTTTGCTGCGCAACGAACAGGGGGAACCTCAAGGCATGATCGGCTATAGTCTGGACATCGGTGCGCGCAAACAGACCGAACGGCTGCTCAAGCAGCGCAGCGAGGAACTGGCCGCCGCCAACCGCGAACTGGAGGCCTTTGCCTATTCTGTCTCGCACGATCTGCGTGCCCCATTGCGCGCCATCGACGGGTTCAGCCAGGCACTGCTGGAGGACTATGGTGAGCGTCTGGACGGCCCCGGGCTTGACTACCTACGCCGGGTGCGGGCCGCCAGCCAGCGCATGGCCGCCTTGATCGACGACCTGCTGCAGCTGTCGCGTCTTACCCGTGCGCCGCTACAGCCACGTGTGCTCGACATCAGCAGCATGGCGCGCGACATCCTCGCCGAGCTGCAGGAGCAGCAGTCTGGGCGCCATGTGCAAGTCGAGATCCAGCCTGGCTTACAGGTCTGGGGCGACCCTGGCTTGCTGCGCACAGCCCTACAAAACCTGCTGGACAATGCCTGGAAGTACACGAGCAAGACCGCCAATGCCCGAATCGAGGTGGGCTGCGAAGAGGCCGACGCCGGCAAGGTGTTCTACGTGCGCGACAATGGCGCCGGTTTCGACATGCGCTACGCAGACAAGCTGTTCGGGCCTTTCCAGCGTCTTCATCACCCGAGCGAGTACGAGGGCACCGGCATAGGTCTGGCCACCGTGCAGCGCATCATCCACCGCCACGGCGGCCACATCTGGGCGGAGTCGAGTCCCGGCCAAGGAGCGACCTTCTATTTCAGCCTGCCGCCGGCCAGCATCTTGTCGGGCTAAGATGATCTATAAAGCAAAATACCACCATCCACCAAGAACGGAGGAGATGCGGATGGATACCAAGGACAAGGTCATCCTGCTGGTGGAGGACAATCCGGACGACGAGGCGCTGACGCTGCGCGCCTTTCGCAAGAACAACATCCTCAACCCGGTGGTGGTCGCGCGCGACGGCGAGGAGGCGCTGGACTATCTCTTCGGCAGCGGTGCCTACAGCGGTCGTGACACTCGGCTCCAGCCTCAGGTGGTGCTGCTCGATCTCAAGCTGCCCAAGCTCGACGGCTTGGCGGTGCTCAAGCGCCTGCGTGCGGATCCGCGTACCCGCCTGTTGCCCGTGGTGATCCTGACCACATCCAACGAGGACAGGGACATCCTGGCCAGCTATCAGTTGGGCGCCAACGGCTATGTACGCAAGCCGGTGGACTTCGAGCAGTTCCTCGAGGCGGCGCGTCAGCTCGGCCTGTACTGGTTGATCCTCAACGTGCCGCCACCTGCCGCTGAGACCCCTGAATGAGCAAGGATCTGCGCGTCTTGTTGGTGGAGGATTTGCAAGACGATGCGCTGTTGCTCGAGCGCGAGCTCAGGCGACATGGCTATGAACCCGTCCTCCACCGCGTCGATAGCGCTGCCCAGCTAACACAGGCCCTGGCCGAGACGGTCTGGGACGTCGTCATCACCGACCACAACCTGCCTGGATTCAGCTCCGAGGCGGCGCTCGACCTGGTGCGTCAGGTGGACAAGGACGTGCCGGTGATCATCCTCTCCGGCACCATCGGCGAGGACTTGGCGGTGGCCGCCATGAAGGCGGGGGCGGCCGATTACATCATGAAGGATAACCTCGCCCGCCTGGTACCGGCCATCGAGCGCGAGGTTCGTGACGCCGCGGTGCGACGTGCCCACCGCCAGGCGGAGGCGACCATCTATCACCTGGCTTATCACGACTCACTGACTGGACTCACGAATCGGGTACAGTTCGAACGCAAACTGGCCGAGGCCCTCGACGAATCGCGCGAGCTCGACACCCATCATGCCCTACTCTACCTCGATCTGGATCAGTTCAAGGTGGTCAACGACACCTGTGGCCACGTGGCCGGCGACGAACTGCTCAAGCAGGTGGCCCTGCTGCTTCACGCGAAGGTGCGTGAAAGCGACACGGTGGCGCGCCTGGGTGGCGATGAATTCGGCATTCTTCTCAAGAATTGTCCACTCGATCGAGCACGCCATCTCGGCAGTGAGCTGCTAGCCGTCCTCAACGACTTCCGCTTTTGCTGGTTGGGCAAGACGTTCAACATCGGTGGCAGCATCGGCCTTGTCCCGATCAACCGTGACAGTGGTTCGCTGACCGATATCATGGGACGTGCAGACGTCGCCTGCTACGCTGCCAAGGATTTCGGGCGCAACCGCATCCACCTGTTCCAGGAGGATGACGTCGAGCTCGCCCGCCGCCAGGGCGAGATGCACTGGGTGGCCCGCATCAACGCTGCGCTCGAGCAGGATCGCTTCGAGCTGCATTGGCAACGCATCGACGCCCTCGGCCCCACACGCCGGCCAGCCTTTCGCGAGATCCTCCTGCGCCTGCGCGATGGGTCGGGTGTGCTGATCGGGCCGGGCGCCTTCCTGCCGGCGGCCGAGCGCTACAATCTGGCGCCCGCCTTGGACCGCTGGGTGGTGCGTCGGTTGCTCGAGTACGTCGCGCGCCATCCCGAAACCGCGAGCGGTGCTGCGCCAAGCTTCTTCGTCAACCTGTCGGGCGCGACCCTCAACGATGTCGGTTTCGACGCCTACCTGCGCGAGTTGCTGCGGGATACCCGGTTGCCTGGCGCACTGCTTTGCTTCGAGATCACCGAGACCGCCGCCATCGCCAACTTAAGCCGCGCCCTCGACTTCATCCACGCCATCCGCGCCGAGGGCTGCCGCTTCGCCCTGGACGACTTCGGCTCGGGGCTGAGTTCCTTCACCTATCTCAAGACCCTGCCGGTGGATTACCTGAAGATCGACGGTGCCTTCGTGCGCGACATCGTCCGCGACCCCATGGACCGCGCGATCGTCGAGGCCATCCACCGCATCGGCCACACCGTGGGCCTCAAGACCGTGGCCGAGTTCGTCGAGGAGACCAGCATCGTGTCGGAATTGACTCGTCTGGGGGTGGACTACGCCCAGGGTTATGGCCTGCACCGACCGGAACCGCTGAGCGACGACCCCCAGCGGCACGCTCCCGCTTGCGACACGCCTCGCGCCGAGGCGGTGGTCTTACCTGGCACTGGACCGAGCGGATCCACCATGAAGCGGTATCCTCTCCTCGGTCCGAGGTGATAATAGTAGAGGGCGACCCGTCAAACACTGAGATGGATGGACGAATCGATGTTTCGGATTTCGCGTCTGGCAACAGTCTGGGCCTTGAACCTGGGGGTGGGGGTGAGCTTCACGGTGGTGGGGCTGACCGCCGAGAAGGGCGGCCCCCGGTTCATGACGCTTGTGAATGAGACTTGCGCATCTTGCCACGGAACTGACGGTAACAGCGTGGTGCCGGAATTTCCCAAGCTGGCGGGTCAACAGAAAAGCGACCTGCTGCGGGAGATGCAGGACTACAAGGAGGGGCGTCGGCAGCACGAAATCATGTCGACCCTGATGGCCGGACTGAGCGAGGGAGAGATGGAGGCGCTGGCCGATTACTATGCGGCACAGCCGCCCGCGCCGGGGGAGGTCGACAAGCCGGAACTGTTGAGCCTGGGCAAACGCATCTACCTGGAGGGTAACACGCAATCTGGTGTGCCTTCCTGCGATGGTTGTCACGAAGAGAACGGCAAGGGCTCGAAAAAGTTTCCCCGTGTCGCCGGCCAGCATCAGCCTACAGCCTGGAGCAGATCAACCAATACGCCACCGGCAAGCGAAGTAACGGCGTCAAGGTCATGCGCACCATCGCCCAGCGTCTGACCCGGGAAGAGGCGGAAGCGGTAGCACAATACATGGCGAGTTTGAAGTGAGGACGCCGATGAAATCCATTTCGTCATTCCTGACATCGCTGCTGCTGGCCGCCCAACCGGCGCTGGCACAGAGCGATGTCCCAGCCAAGTCGGATACAACCGAGCTGGCCGCCGTCCTGGCATTGAAGGGCGATCCCGTGCAAGGCAAGGATGCCTATGAGCTCTGTCGCGGTTGCCATCGGCCTGATGCCTCCGGCAAGCCGGAGGCAGGGTACCCGCAACGAGCCGGACAGCATCCGCAGGTCACATCATCAAACAGATGCTGGATGTACGCGCAGGCTGCCGTGACAGCCACAAAATGCTCGATTTTCATCGTAGAAGACGTGCTTCCGAGGGAGCAGATAGCCCACATCGCCGCCTATTTGCACAGCCTGCCCGTACCCACCACCAATGGTAAAGGTGACGGCCAGCAATTGGAGCTGGGCAAGCGACTCTACGAGCGTGACTGCGCTGTCTGCCATGGCCAACATGGCGAAGGGGTGGGAGAGAAGTTTTATCCGCGTGTGGCCGGGCAGCACTACAACTACCTCTAACGCGAATCCAAGGAGAGCCGCGATCACGGACGGCGTAACGCCAATCCGGACATGGTGCGCGTGCTCAAGCCTTACACCGATGCGGAACTGCAGGCAGTCAGCGATTACATGTCGCGTCTGGTCCCGCCCAAGCCTTGAGTGGGTCGGCTGGGTAGCACAATGGCTTGGCCCGGCTGCGCTCGGCGCAGGATTCAGGGCTTGACGTCACCTACGGTCGGGGGGCTGCCGTTTGCAGGGGCCTCAGCGGGCAGCCCCTTGAGCTCGCGGAAGCGGCGCTTGTAGCCTTCGTAGCGAACCTCGATCTCGCGCAGGGCATTCGCACTGCGCGCACGCAGCGTCTCCAGGCGGGCAATCTCCCGCTCGCTCTCGGCAAGCGCTTGGCTGAGGCCCGCCGGAGGCATACGACCGGTATGCCCGCGTGTACCCGCTTCACCCTCGAGCCGGGCCTTGCGCGCCCGGGCCTGCTCCAGCAGTGACTCCAGGCTCGCCTGTTTGGCTCTTTCCTGCGCCAGGGCGCGCTCGCGGGCGAGATCGATCTCGGTCTCGTTGACATAGGTCGATAGCAGCGCCTGGTCCAGGCGCTCGCGCGCGAGGTCGCGCACCCCGGTGTTGTTGTTGTCTGGGGCCGGCGGCCTTGACTTGCGCAGCACCCGCCCCTGTCGGTCGAGCACGTCCGGCTCGACGGCGTGCAAGGGCGGCTTGTCACTGTAGTAGACCCGGCCGCGTTCATCGACCCAGCGATAGGTGTTCGCCCAGGCCGGCAGGCTGGCGGCCAGACCCAGAACCAGGGCGGCGGTCATTGCGCCGGGCTGGCGCGATAGAGCGCCTTCAGCCCGCACCATAGCGCTCTCGATACGCACGTATGGCGGCCAGGGTCTCGCCCTGCCCGGCACGCGCCGCCAGATAGGCCAGCAGGTCGTCCAGACGGACGATGGGGATGACTGGCAGGCCATGGTCGCGGCTTATTTCCTGCACGGCCGACAGCTCAGCCGTGCCGCGCTCCTGTCGATCCAAGGCG
>CALAMX010000090.1 GCA_937925755.1 uncultured Burkholderiales bacterium | reverse complement strand
GCAGGTTCTGGATGCGCTTATTGGCGGCGGCCAGGGCCTCGGCCTCGGGCAGGCGGCGGAAGGCCGCCACCGCGGCGAGCCGGGCCGGCACCCGGTCGATACGGCTGGGCTGCTGCACCACCACCGCCTCCACCTCGTCGGCGGCGTGACCGCGTTCGCGTAGGTAGACGCGCAGCCGCTCGAGCATGAACAGGAAGACGTCCACCGGTGTGCTGTCGGCGACCTGTTCGCGGTCGAATTGGGCATGCGCCAGACGCAGGAGCTCGCGCAAGTCGAGCGGCAGACCCTGCTCCAGCAGCATGCGCAGCACCCCCAGGGCGGCGCGGCGCAAGGCATAGGGGTCCTTGTCGCCGGTGGGCTGCAAGCCGATGCCGAAGATGCCGATGAGCTGATCCAGTCGGTCGGCCAGGGCCAGCGCTAGGGCGATGTTGCCTTCGGGCAGCCTGTCACCTGCGAAGCGGGGCCGGTAGTGGGCCTCGATGGCGGCGGCCACACGGTCGTCCTCGCCATCGTGTAGGGCGTAGTAGTGCCCCATGACACCCTGCAGCTCGGGGAACTCGCCGACCATGTCAGTCACCAGGTCGGCCTTGGCGAGCAGTGCGGCGCGCGCGGCGAGATCGACGTCGGCGTTGAGCTCGCGGGCGATGCCCACACTAAGGCGCGTCAAGCGCCGTACCCGATCGCCCTGGCTGCCCAGGCGGTTGTGATAGACCACCTCGTCGAGTTTTGGCACGCGCGCCTCCAGGCGGACCTTGCGGTCCTGCTCGTAGAAGAATTTGGCGTCGGCCAGACGCGCACGCAGCACGCGCTCGTTGCCCTGCACGATACGCTCGGGCTCGGGCGACTCCAGATTGGCCACCAGCAGGAAGCGCGGCAGCAGCCGCCCGTTGGCGTCGAGCAACGGAAAATAGCGCTGGTGGCTTTGCATCGACAGGATCAGACACTCTTGTGGCACGGCGAGGAAGGCGGCATCGAACGTGCCCTTGAGCACCACCGGCCATTCGGTCAGCGCCGTGACCTCGTCGAGCAGGTCCTCGGATATGAGCACCTGCTCAGTGCCTGCGGCGGCCTCGAGCGCGGCCCGGATGCGACGGCGGCGGGCGGCGAAATCGGGCTCCACGCGGCCGCGTGTGCGCAAGGTCTCGGCATAGGCCGCTGCGTGTTCGATGGCGATCACCCCCTCGCCCATGAAACGATGACCGCGGGTGAGTCGGTCGGCCTTAAGGCCGAACAGCGTGCAGGGCACGACCGCGTTCCCGTGCAGGGCGACGATGCCGTGCACGGGGCGCACGAATTCGGCCTCTCCCGCCCCCCAGCGCATGAGCTTGGGGATGGGCAGCCGCCGTACCGCCTCTGCGACGATGTCGGCGAGGACCTCGGCCAGCCGCCGGCCCGTCGTGGTGTGGGTGTAGAACAGGGTCTCGGTCTTGCCATCGAGCCGGCGCTCGAATTGGGGGATGACGGCCTCTGGGATGCCTTTGGCGGCGAGCTTTTTGAGCAGCGCCGGTGTGGGCCGACCCTCGGCGTCCAGGGCGACAGACAGCGGCATGATCTTCTCGCTGACGGCCTCGTCTGGGGCCTGGGCGCGCACGCCGGTCAGGCTCGCCGCCAGGCGCCGGGGTGTGGCATACCAGGAAGTCCGGGCATCGGGTTCCAACAGCTTCTCACGCGCCAGCCCAATCTCGATCTGGCTGGCGAGGGACTCTCCCAGCCGGGGCAGGGCTTTGGGCGGCAGTTCCTCGGTGAGGAGTTCGACGAGCAGGATATCGGCCTTCATGCTGCCCTCGCTCCCTCGACACGGACGATGTCGCTGCGCAGCCGCTCGATCTCGGCGCGTTGTTGCGGGCCAAGCCAGGGCTCGTCGAGCCGCAGCATGGGAAAACCGAGTGCCGCGCGCGCGGCATGATAGGCCTGCGCTACCCGGCGGGCCAGCGTGCGCACGCGCCCGATGTAGGCGGCCCGCTCGGTCACCGAGATGGCGCCGCGTGCATCCAGCAGGTTGAAGGTGTGCGAGCACTTCATGACCATCTCGTAGGCCGGCAGGGGTAGGCCCAGATCCATCAGGCGGTTGGCCTCGGCCTCATAGTCGTTGAACAACCGGAACAGCCACTGGGTGTTCGCGGCTTCGAAGTTGTAGCGCGACTGCTCTACCTCGTTCTGGTGGAAGACGTCGCCGTAGGTCACGCCGGGGGCATATTCCAGGTGGAAGACGTTTTCCACCCCTTGCAGGTACATGGCCAGACGCTCCAGGCCGTAAGTGATTTCTCCCAACACGGGTCGGCATTTGAGACCGCCCACCTCCTGGAAATAAGTGAACTGGGTGATTTCCATGCCGTTGAGCCAGACCTCCCAGCCCAGCCCCCAGGCCCCCAGGGTGGGTGACTCCCAGTCATCCTCGACGAAGCGGATGTCGTGCACGGCAGGGTCTATGCCCAGAGCACGCAGGCTATCGAGGTAGAGGTCCTGGATGTCGGCCGGCGAGGGCTTGAGCACCACCTGGAATTGGTAGTAATGCTGTAGCCGGTTGGGGTTCTCGCCATAGCGGCCATCCTTCGGCCGACGCGAGGGCTGTACATAGGCGGCATTCCACGGCTCGGGTCCAAGGGCGCGCAGGAAGGTGGCCGTGTGGAAGGTACCGGCGCCAACCTCGATGTCGTAGGGCTGCAGCAGGACGCAGCCATGGCTGCCCCAGAAACGCTGCAGGTGCAAGATGATGTCCTGAAAGGCGGGCATGTCGTCGTCGGGGTGAGTCGAAGCCCGAATTGTAACCGGTCGCAGCGCCTGGCAGACAGCCGATCGCGTCGAAAACTCGACGCTGCCGCGCGCTTTCCAACGCCCTGCCGGACGAATGAGTGGCGCTAGGGAGGCTCTGCATAACCCGGCAACCAGGATTGAGTGCCCTATAAGCGCCGGATGCCAGACGTATCATCGTGATGCCACACCACCCGCCGCGCTTGCGCCTTGGGTAGGAGCGGCGAAAGCCGCGACACGTTTG
>CALAMX010000089.1 GCA_937925755.1 uncultured Burkholderiales bacterium | reverse complement strand
ACGGCCGCACCCAGCGACATGAGGGCGACAAGACCAGTCTGAGGATACGCAAGCGCATCGAAGAGGCCTTTGGTTGGATCAAGACCGTGGGGGGTCTGGCCAAGACCAAGCTCATCGGGCACGCCAAGCTGACAGGGCAGGCGCTGATGTGCTTTGCCACGTACAACCTGGTGCGCATGGGCTCCATCGGTGGCTGGTGGGACGCGCATCATGCGTGACATGGGGCCCCAGTGCGCCCGAAATGGGCAAATGGGGTTGCAACAGGCCCCGAAAAGGGCTGCCAAGGGCAGTAAATACGCCTCCAGCCGGTTGAAAACCGACACAGGCAAACCCTCGGCTGCTTTGATGAACACTTTTTCAACGGCCTGCTAAGGACGACCCCGCCCAGATCGATCTCGAACGCTCCATCGCAGCCATATCGACCAAGGAGGAGGTCCAGGTCCGGCTGTAGTGCCGTGCGTCAATGCACCTCCGCGTTCCTGCGACCTATCCCAGATCGGGCTTCAGGCCGACCAGTCGGCCCCGGATCGGAGCCCGGACAGGCCCTGAAAGCCGACCCACTGCCAGCCTGTCTGTTCGTCCAGTCGCCAAGATCCTGAATCCGTGTCGAGGCTGTCGGTCGCCTCCCAGGTCGGGCTTGAGCCCGACACCCCAAGGGTCGGACTAACGGACATGGCGACGCCACCCCGAAGCATGCATGTCGCCGCGCCCCTTCCCTCTCTCCCAACCCCTCCTGCCCTCTCTGCTGGCCTCTCTCCCCCAGGGACAGAGGCGGGTCGGGCCTCCCCTCCCCCTCAGGGCTCGGGGGTGAGGAATGGGGAGGGGCGCTTCGTGGTCGCTCGCGCGACATTCACGCCAAAGCCCGATCTACACGGGGTCGGTCGAGATCAACCCGGATTCAGGATGATTTTCTATCCTCCTGCTCCGCAGTCGGTGCCTCGGCGCTGTCGTCGGTGGCCTGCGCTGCGCTACCGCTGGGACGCCATTGCACGCCGTGCTGTTTCAGATACTCCCGTATGAGCTGGCGCACGACCTGGGAGGGCGTCATGTCCTGCTGTGCACACAGTCGCTCGAAGGCCTTCTTTTTGGCTGGATCGAGCAGCACGGTCAGACGGGCGGTCTTGAGTTCCATGGCCATGGATTATTATAATGTTGCGATAATAAAATGTTTATACCATACTCATTGAATGTCAATCCTACGCCATCCAGGAGACCTACATGTTCGTCAGGGCACGGCAACGCCATCACGCTCCGGCGTGCACGAGGGTTGAGGCTCCGGTAATCGTTCGCGATGCCTGACATGACCCTCCTGGACTGGGCCTGGGCCGTCGTTCTGTATTGGCTTGCGCTGGCCGCTGCGGGCCTGCTGATGCCGTCAAGCGGCGGCCTGGCGCGGCGGATCGTCTTCCCGCTCGGTGCTGCCGGAGCACTCGCCATGGCCGTTGTGGGGGTAGTCGCCCTGTTCAACCCCCCAACGCAATTCATCCTGCCCTTCGGGCTACTCGACCTGCCTTTCCATCTGCGCCTGGACGCCCTGTCCGGCTTCTTCCTGATCCTGCTCGGTGGAGCGGCCTTCGGAGTGACCCTCTATGCCGTCGGATACTTTCGTCACATGCCGGCCGGCCAGCTCGCCCTGCTCTCCACCTGGTACCACCTGTTTTTGGCCGGCATGGCCATGGTGCTGCTGGCCGATGACGCCTATGCCTTCATGGTGGCCTGGGAGGTGATGGCGCTGGCGTCCTATTTCCTGGTCACCACCGACCACAAGATTCCCGAGATCCGACGCGCCGGTTTCCTCTACCTGCTCATTGCCCATGTCGGGGCGGTCGCCCTGCTGTTGGCCTTCGGCGTGCTGCACGGCAGCGATCCGGCGCGCATGGACCACTACGGTTTTGACGCCATGCGCGCTAACACTTTGAGCCCTGTCTGGGCATCCGTTGTCTTCCTGCTCGCCCTGTTCGGTTTCGGTGCCAAAGCGGGGCTGGTACCGCTACACGTGTGGCTGCCAGAAGCACACCCGGCAGCCCCCTCACCAGTGTCCGCCCTGATGAGCGGGGTGATGCTCAAGACCGCCATCTACGGCCTGTTGCGCGTGACCTTCGACCTTTTGGGCCTGCAGCTCGCCTGGTGGGGCACCCTGGCCCTCGCACTGGGGCTTGCCACTGCCTTGTACGGTGTCATCTTTGCCGCCGTGCAATCGGACATGAAACGCTTGCTGGCTTGGTCGTCGATCGAGAACATCGGTTTCATCGTCGCCGGTTTCGGCTTGACATTGATCTTTCATACCGACGGCAAGGATGCGCTGGCGGCCCTGACCCTCACCGCCCTGCTCTACCACACGGTCAATCACGCCTTTTTCAAGGGGCTGTTGTTCGTGGGCACTGGTTCCGTCTTGCACGCCACCGGCGAGCGGCGCATGGGCAAGCTCGGTGGCCTGCTGCGGTGGATGCCCTGGACTGGTTGGCTGATGCTGCTGGGTGTATTGGCCATCGCTGGATTGCCCCCGCTCAACGGCTTCGTCTCCGAATGGCTGCTGCTGCAGGCCTTTCTGCTGACACCGGGGCTAACCGAGCCTTACCTCAACATGGTGATCCCGGTGGCCGCCGCCATCGTCGTCCTGGCGGCAGCCCTGGCGGCCTATGTGATGGTGAAGTTCTACGGTGTGATCTTCCTGGGACAGCCACGCGCCCCGGAACTCAAAAACGCCCACGAGGCCGGCTGGCCGCAGCGCCTGGGGATGCTGTGGCTGGCAGCAGCTTGCGTGCTGCTGGGGCTCATGCCTTCGCAAACGATCGCCTGGCTCTC
>CALAMX010000088.1 GCA_937925755.1 uncultured Burkholderiales bacterium | reverse complement strand
TTCCCTTCACCAGCGGCCTGGTGTTGTCTGTGCTGCTGAGCCTGATTCTGTGGATCTTCCGGCGCTGACGGCATGTACTTGAATACAACCTTATGAGTGGCGGCCCGTTGGGTAGCGTCTTGTTGAGCGACGGGGAACATGTGTGATCATCCCGGCTGGGCGCAAGGAAATCCGCCCAGGTACCCTCGACTCCATCATCAACCGATCTGGTCTGTCGGAGCAGCGCTTTGCGGACTGATACCGTCGGGTAGAGCTTGCATGAGTCGCAAACTTTGCTAGCCATGATGCGTATGCTCGTTCGATGAGATGGATAGGCACCGGATAATGACGATCACCCTCGATGAGGAGGTTTACGAGGGGCTATGCCGCAGATACGGACAGCGCAAGATGAGCCCGTTCATCGAGGACTTGCTGCGCCCGCATGTCCTGGACGCCTCCCTTGATGAGGGTTACCGGGCGATGGCCGCCGACGCTGTCCGCGAGGCTGAAACAATGGAGTGGTGCAATGCTCTAGCCGCGACATGACGCGTGAGACGCAGTGAAGTGTGGTGGGTCGAGTTCGACCTGGCTGTGGGTAGCGAAATCCGCAACAGACCCCCGGCTATGATCATGAGCAACGACGCAGCGAACCGGCACTTGTCGCGGGTGGTGGTGCCGCCGACAAGCAGCACCGGTAAGGTTTATCCGGGTGAGGCGGTTATAAACGTGGCCGGGCAGGGCAGCAAAGCAATGGCCGACCAGATCGTGGCGGCTGACAAATCTCGGCTCAAAGGCCAACTTGGCACGCTATCCAAAGTTGATATGCTGGCCGTCGAGGACGCGATCGAGGTCCATCTGGCGCTGCCACGGTAGGCATGGGTTGTGAGGGTGAATCAACCCTGTTCGAGACCATGGGCGTGGGCATGTCCAGCATGGCATCAGCATCGGTATGGGCCTAGCCCCCCTTGAGGGACTGCAACAGCCCATTAGACCGGCCTTGCCCGTCAAGGCCGCCGATCCCGCCGGCTGCCCCGGAAGCTGGGGCCGCGCGACCCGGCGCAGCAGGTGCTGCGCGCCTGGGTCCGCCACCCGGCAGGGTACCGGGTTTCCGTCGCTCGAATTGAAGTTGATCGCGCTCTTGATAGATCCCCTTTACTGGACAATATTTGACATAATATACATTGTACGCATTTCTGACATCGGGATATCCCGGTCCTTGCGCACGGTTAGTCGGCGGTCGCGCTTTCCCTTATAGTTCGCGCCATGTTTCGCAAGTCAAAGAAACGCGCACTCGCCCGACCTGTGCGCAAACCTCTCGCGCCGAGGGCGGCAGCCTTACTCAGGGAGATCTGGTGGTTGACCGCCGTGGCATTGGCGCTCTACCTGGGTATGATCCTGGTGACCTACGATCCGCTCGATCCGGGCTGGTCCAAGTCGGCCGAGACCGACGTCATCCACAACGCCGGTGGACGCTTCGGCGCATGGCTGGCGGACCTTTTGCTATACCTATTTGGGTTGTCGGCCTATGGTCTGATCGGGCTCGCCCTGTTTCTGGTGTGGTGGGGATACCGCCGCATCGGTAATCCCGATGCCGGCCACCAGCATAGCCCGGCGCTGACCACGCTGGGTTTTGTCATGCTGCTGCTGTCGAGCAGCGCGCTGGAATCGCTGCGTTTTTACGATCACGGTGTGCATCTGCCGCTCACCCCCGGTGGCGTCCTGGGCGACGGTCTCGGCCGGCTCACCCATGCGGCGTTGGGCTTCGATGGCGGCACCGTGTTACTGCTGCTGACCTGGGGCGTGGGGTTGAGCCTGTTCTCCGGGCTGTCGTGGCTTGGCCTGAGCGAGCGCATCGGGCTGGCCCTCGAGCGCCTGGCGATGTCGATCGTGGATGCATGGCAGGCACGACAGGACCGCCGGGCCGGCCAGAAGGCCCTGCAGATGCGTGAAGAGACCGTGCACAAGGCACAGGAGCGGCTTAAACAGGCCGCGCCCTTGCGCATCGAAACCCCAGTCGTCGAGGTGGCACGCTCGGAACGCGTCGAACAGGAAAAACAGCCTTTTCTCTTCAAGGATTTACCCGATGCCCAGATCCCACCCTTACGTCTTTTGGACGAGCCGCCCAAGTCTGCCCAACTGGTCGACAACGCCTCGCTGGAGGCGACCTCGCGCCTGATCGAGCGCAAGCTGGCCGAGTTTGGCGTGGAGGTAAAGGTGCTGGCCGCCTATCCAGGTCCGGTCATCACCCGCTACGAGGTCGAGCCTGCATCTGGGGTCAAGGGCAGCCAGATCGTCAACCTGGCGAAGGATTTGGCGCGTTCACTGTCCGTGGTGAGCATACGCGTGGTCGAGACCATACCCGGTAAGAGCTGTATGGGCCTGGAACTGCCGAACAGTCAGCGGCAGGTAGTGCGCCTGGCCGAGATCCTCGGGGCCAAGGTCTACAACGACATGGCCTCGCCGCTGACCCTGGCCCTGGGTAAGGACATCAGCGGCAACCCGGTGGTGGCCGACCTTGCCAGGATGCCCCACTTATTGGTGGCCGGGGCCACGGGTTCGGGCAAATCTGTGGCCATCAACGCCATGATCCTGTCCTTGCTCTACAAGGCTCCCCCGTCGGATGTGCGCCTGATCATGGTCGATCCCAAGATGTTGGAGCTCTCCGCCTATGAGGGCATCCCCCATCTTCTCGCCCCGGTGGTCACCGACATGAAACTCGCCGCCTCGGCCCTCAACTGGTGTGTGGGCGAGATGGAGAAGCGCTACAAGCTCATGTCCGCCCTGGGAGTTCGTAACATCGCAGGGTTGAACCAGAAGATCCACGAGGCGCGCAAAGCGGGCGAACCGCTCACCCATCCCTTCTCGCTCACCCCCGAGAACCCCGAGCGCCTGGAGCCGCTGCCTTACATCGTCGTGCTCATCGACGAGCTGGCCGATCTGATGATGGTGGCCGGCAAAAAGGTCGAGGAGCTCATCGCCCGCCTGGCGCAAAAGGCGCGTGCTGCCGGCATCCACCTGGTGCTGGCCACGCAGCGGCCGTCGGTGGATGTGATTACCGGCTTGATCAAGGCCAACATCCCGACCCGCATTGCCTTCCAGGTCGCCAGCCGCATCGACTCGCGCACCATTCTCGATCAGCAGGGCGCGGAATCGCTGCTCGGCCAGGGCGACATGCTCTACCTGCCGCCGGGTCAGGGCTACCCCATGCGCGTGCACGGTGCCTTCGTCTCCGATGACGAGGTCCATCGAGTGACCAGCTGGCTCAAGGAGCTTGGCCCGCCCGCCTACGACGAGAGCGTGTTGGTCGAGGACAGCGCCGAGGATGCCGAGGGAACTGGCGCCGTGGACGCCGAGTCCGACCCGCTATATGACGAGGCGGTCGCCCTCGTCCTGCGCACCCGCCGAGCTTCCATCTCCGCTGTCCAGCGGCATCTGCGCATCGGCTACAATCGGGCGGCCCGCCTCATCGAGGCCATGGAACGCGCCGGCCTGGTCTCCCCTATGCAAAGTAATGGCAACCGTGAGGTGATCGCCCCACGCCGCGAGTAAGAGTACAACTCATGAGAAATTTGTTATCAATCATATTACTGTTAAACGTTCTTAATCTATTTCCTGGAAAACTGCATGCCGACAGCCGGCTACAGTCTTTCATCTCCGGCACGCGCACCTTGAGCGCCCAGTTCACGCAAATCGTCACCGACCGGACCGGGCGTAAGGTGCAGGAGAGCCAGGGTAGTCTATACCTCTCTCGTCCGGGCAAGTTCCGCTGGGTCTATTCCAAGCCCTACAGCCAGATCGTCGTGGGCGACGGTAGCCGACTTTGGCTCTACGACCAAGACCTCGAGCAGGTCACCGTGCGCAAGCTCGACCAGGCCCTGGGCGAAAGCCCCGCCGCCCTGCTGGCGGGTAGCAACGAGGTGGAGCGGCTCTTCACTTTCCGTGACGTCGGACAGGCCGATGGCCTCACCTGGCTGGAGGCTACACCACGCAGCAAGGAAGGTAGCTTCGAGGCGGTGCGCATGGGTTTCCGCGGCAACGACATCGTCGCCATGGAGGTGCGCGACGGCTTCGGCCAAGTCACGCGCTTGCATTTCAGCAACATTCGGCGCAACCCTACCCTGCCGGCCGAGCTCTTCCGCTTCACCCCACCCAAGGGGGTCGATGTGATCGGCGACCTATGACTCCGAGTCGCGCAAAATTCCTGTGACGGCCAAACCGGAGACCCGGGACCTCTTCGCGGAGAGCGCTACGCCCCCCGCCTCTGTCCCCCTGGCCGAACGGCTGCGGCCAACCTCGATCGACGAGGTGATCGGCCAAACTCACCTGCTCGGCCCGGGCAAACCGCTGCGTCTGGCCTTCGCTGCCAGGCGCCTGCACTCGATGATCCTGTGGGGGCCGCCGGGGGTGGGCAAGACCACCCTGGCGCGGCTGGCCGCGCAGCATTTCAACGCCGACTTTCTGCAGATCTCGGCGGTGCTCGCCGGCGTGAAGGAGATCCGGGAGGCGGTAGAGCGCGCCCGTATCAATCGTCAGACCGGGCGCGAGACCATCCTGTTCGTGGACGAAGTGCACCGCTTCAACAAGGCCCAGCAAGACGCCTTCCTTCCGCATGTGGAGTCGGGCCTCATCACCTTCATCGGCGCCACTACGGAAAACCCTTCCTTCGAGGTGGTGGGCGCCCTGCTCTCCCGCGCCCAGGTCTATGTCCTGCGTTCTCTAGACGAAGCGGAGCTCGCCGCCTTGCTGCAGCGCGCTTTGGACAAGGGGGGCCTCGACATCCGTCTGGATGAGGCTGCCGGCAGGCTGCTCATCGCCTATGCCGACGGCGACGGCCGTCGGCTGCTCAACCTCCTCGAACAACTCGCGATCGCCGCGCACACGGCGGGTCGGTGTGCGGTGGATGCCGACTTCGCCGCCGAGGCCCTGGCACCGGCCCGGCGCCGCTTCGACAAGGGCGGCGAGGCCTTCTACGATCAGATTTCTGCGTTGCACAAATCCGTGCGCGGCTCCAGTCCCGACGCCGCCCTGTACTGGCTCGCCCGCATGCTCGATGGTGGCGCCGACCCGCTCTACCTGGGTCGCCGCATCATCCGTATGGCCAGCGAGGACGTGGGACTCGCTGATCCGCAGGCGCTGGCCATCGCCCTTGATGCCGTGGCCACCTACGAGCGGCTCGGTTCCCCGGAGGGAGAGCTGGCCTTGGCCGAGGCGGTGCTCTATCTCGCCTGTGCCCCCAAGAGCAACGCCGTCTACACCGCCTGGAACGCAGCACGGACATTCGTACAGCAGGACGGCTCACGCGAGGTGCCGCTACATCTGCGCAATGCCCCCACGCGACTGATGCAAAAACTCGGCTACGGTCGCGCCTACCGCTACGCCCACGACGAACCCGAGGCCTATGCCGCTGGCGAGAACTACTTCCCCGAGGGTATGCCCCAGGTCAGCTTCTACAAACCCACCGACCGTGGCCTCGAGGCAAAGATCGCCGAGCGGCTGGCGCACTTAAGAGCGCTGGATGCCCAGGCCGCGGTCGATCCGGGAGAGTAACGGTACGGCAGCGGGAGTGCCACCGGCTCGAGCCAAGCCGCAGTCGGCTCAAACGGGCCGCAACCCACCTAGACGCACCCAGGCCGACACCTTTTCCCATTCGCGTAGTTCGGCTTCCAAGGCCGCCTGGGTGAGCGGGTTGGCCTTGAGCCAAGCGGCAGGCACGTGCAAGAAGCAACGGCCCGTCTGGCAATCCAGGGTGAGATGGTCAGGACGGGCGTCGGTGCGGCTTAGGTTGAACAGCACGGCCAAACGCAGACAGACGATCAGTGGCCAAAGCGGGTCGTCACCGGCCAGGGTAAGTTTGTTGAGTCCCCCGCGGCTGGCGCGCACGAGGCTGGCCAACGCGGCCTGATCCTGGCGGGAAAATCCCGGCATATCAGCGTTTTCCAGGATGTACGCGCCGTGTTTGTGGAAGCCGGAATGGGCGATGGAGATGCCGATCTCGTGCAGCAGGGCGGCCCAGGATAGCAGGTGCAGCGCCTCGTCGCTCAAGCCGCGCACGCCCGGCTGCAAGGACTGCGCCAGTTGCCGTGCCAGTCGCTCGACCCGACGGGCCTGACGACTGTCGACGTGATAGCGGCGCATGAATTGGGTGACGGTGACATCGCGCATGTCACGGTCGTGCACGCGACCGAGAAGGTCCCAAAGGATGCCCTCGCGCATCGCCCCCTGGGCCACGGTCATGGATTCGATGCCCAGCTCCTGAAAGATTGCCAACATGATGCTGAAACCGCCGGCGATGACCGGACGCCGCTCGGGCTTGAGCCCTGCGAGTTCCAACGCCGGGATGCTGCCTGCCTTGATCAGGCGCTCGCGCAGCCAGACGAGCCCGTCGAGCGTGATACTGCCATCGCTGCGACCGTTCGCCCGCAGGATCTCGCCCAGGGCGCGGGCGGTGCCGGAGGAGCCGACCGCCTCGCGCCAGTGCCCGCGGCGAAAGCCGTGCACTGTGGCCTGGATCTCGATGCGGGCGGCGGTCTCCGCCGCTCGGAGGGTAGACCGGTTGAGGGCGCCATCGGGGAAAAAGCGCTGGGTGTAAACCACACAGCCCATGCGCAGGCTTTCGCGTTCGTGCGGCTCGTAGCCGACACCGAGGATGCATTCGGTGGACCCGCCGCCGATGTCCACCACCAGGCGCTTGTCCTGGCTAAGCGGCAGTGAATGGGCCACGCCGAGATAGATCAGCCGTGCCTCTTCGCGTCCGGACACGACCTCGATGTCGAAGCCCAGGGCGGCGCGCGCCCGCTGCATGAATTCTGGGGCGTTCTTGGCCACGCGCAGGGCACTGGTGCCGACCGCACGCACCGCACCCGCTGGCATGCCTTTCAGGCGCTCGCCGAAACGCGACAGGCACTCGATGGCGCGTTGCTGCGAGGCGGCGTCCAGGGTCTTGTCGGCGGTGAGGCCCGCCGCCAGCCGTACTGCCTCTTTGTGGGAGTCGAGATAGAAGAGCTGCTCGCCCTCCACGCGCGCGACCTGCAGGTGAAAGGAATTGGAGCCGAGATCGACGGCGGCAAGGGTGGGATATTCCTGCATGAAAGATCGCTCTGACCAGAGACGAAAGACTCAGGCCCTGATTTTACTGGTCGCTGGAAAAAACGCGCCCGCCGACCATCGCCCCCAGTCTGCGATCAATGAGCAGCCCCGAAGAACAGATAGGCGGCCGCCACCGCTGCGGCGAAGCCGGCCAGATCGGCCACCAATCCGCCAGCCACGGCATGGCGCACCCGCTTGATCCCCACTGCCCCGAAGTAGACCGCCAACACGTAGAAGGTGGTCTCCGTACTACCCTGCACGATGCTGGCCAGTCGCCCGGCGAAGCTGTCCGCGCCGTGGGTCTTGATGGTTTCGATCATCATGGCGCGGGCACCGGAGCCAGACAACGGCTTCATGAGCATGGTCGGCAGGGCCTCGACCCAGGCGGCATCGTAGCCCAAAGACTGGACCAGGGTGCGGGCACCGTCCACCAGTAGGTCTAGCAAGCCGCTCGCGCGCATGAGGCCGATGGCCACTAGCATGGCCACCAGATAGGGGATGATGCCCACCGCGACCTGGAAGCCATCCTTGGCACCGTCGATGAAGGACTCATAGGCGTTGACCCGCTTCCACGCGGCGCCGACCAGGAACAGGACGATCAGGGTCAGCAGCAGGAAGTTGCTGAGCAGGGCCGATTTGGGGGTGATCTCTGCGGCCGGGAGGCTGGCGAACCAGGCGGCAAGCCCCCCAACCGTCAAGCTCAAGACGAACAGCCAACCGAGGACCACGTGGTCGATCAGGCGGATGCGCTGCATGGCGGCGACAAAGGCAAGCCCAGCCAAAGTGGAGCAATAGGTCGCCATGAGGATGGGGATGAACACATCGGTGGGGTCGGCCGCCCCCAGTTGCGCCCGGTAGGTGAAGATGGTGACCGGTAGCAAGGTCACCGAGGAGGCGTTGAGGACCAGGAAGAGGATTTGGGCGTTGCTGGCGGTGTCCTTGTCCGGGTTGAGCGCCTGCAGCTCACGCATGGCCTTCAGCCCCATGGGTGTGGCGGCGTTGTCCAGGCCAAGGACATTGGCCGCGAGGTTCATGGTGATCGCGCCGAGGGCGGGATGCCCCCTCGGCACGTCGGGGAACAGACGCGCAAACAGCGGGGCGAGCAGGCGGGCAAGCAGATCAAGGAAGCCGGCACGCTCACCGATTCTCATCACCCCTAGCCACAGGCACATGACCCCGGTGAGGCCCAGGGCGATCTCGAAGGCGGTCTTGGCGTTGTCGAAGGCGGCTTGCATGAGGGCGGCGAAAATGCCCTGGTTGCCGTAGACCAGGTACTGGATGCAGGCGGCGATGAAAGCGCTCAGACAAAAGCCGATCCAGAGGGCGTTGAGCATGAGAGCGTAAGATGCCTGTGCCGGGGCATGAGGGATCCGTCTGCACAGTCGGTCGCATCCGCCTCGGTCATGTCGGCGTGTTGATCCCGGTGTGAAGCCGCTTAAGACGCGACACTCAGTGTGCGCACAAGAGCTGGGTATCCGACTCGGCGCTATGCGCCATCTGCTCGAGGCTACGCAACACGTCCATGCTGGCCGTTTCCATCCTTTCCACGGCTGCGGCAGCGGCCATGAGCTGACCGTCGCGATAGAGACGGATGGCTTCGACACCCTGCTGGTGGAAACGAATGTGCGGGGCCTCCACTTCGCGATAGCCCGGTAAGCGAGAGTAGCAGCTCACCCCTTCGCCTTCGTAATACCACTTGCCGAGCCGGCAGTTGGTGTGGCTGGCGAAGGCATCGGCCTGCTTGTCGGATAGACCCAGTAGTACGCGATAGACCTCGAACTTGAAGACCAGGTGGTCGATCTTCGCCAACTCGACGAAGCTGCGCAGCGCGGAGGCGGCGATTGCCCCCTCCATACGCTGGGAGAGACTCAGCATGGTCTGGATGCGCTCGGTGGCGCTCGCCCCCTGTTCGCTCGATTGCGATGCTTGGCTCGCCAGCTTCTCCATGGCCGTGCGCGCCGCCTCGGTCTCTTGTTGGATGGTGGAGACGAGCTGCGAGATCTCATTGGTGGCGTTGGCGGTACGCTCGGCGAGCTTTCTGACCTCATCGGCCACTACCGCGAAGCCACGCCCCATCTCGCCTGCGCGTGCCGCCTCGATGGCGGCGTTCAAGGCGAGCAGGTTGGTCTGATCGGCGATGTCCTTGATCAGGCTGACGATACCGCCGATCTGGGCCGCCCGCGTCTGCAGGCTGTCAACGCGCTCGGCAGTGGCGTGCGAGTCCTCTGACAGGGTCCTGAGATTGTCCGAAATGCTGACAATGGAGGCACGTGTGAGGGAGGAGATGCCGGCCGCCTCCACCGCCCCTTGTTTTTCCTCGCGCAGGTGGTTGGCGAGGCTACTGAGGCTACGCTGACTCTCGAGGAAGGACTGACCGAACTTTTGCAAATGGGTCATGACCTCCCTGAAAAACTCCTCTTTGTTGCACAACGACTGACAGGTGGCCTCCAGCGCCGCTTTCTCGCGCCGAGCCACCTCTAATTCCGTGCGGATTCGGTTGTTCTCGGCCTCCAGGGCACGGAGGTCCTCTTCCATCTGGGATACGCGTTTATGCTGGCCACTGAACAGCGCGAAGAGGTCCATGGTCTCACTCCTTGAGGGAAGTTGTTCGTGTAGTACAGTTAACGGCCTTGTGTCGCATAGAGTTTAATCGGCCTCTCATAGACCCCCGAGCCACAGCAGGCCCAACACGCCCAGCCACAGCAGTACGGCACGCCAGACGAGGTGCAGCCCTCCCTCCAGATCATCGGCCGTCGCCGTCTCACCGCAGCCGAGCTCGGGCCGCAGCAGCTCGCCGGCCGGCAGGTTGAGGGCTCCGCCCAGCCGCACGCCCAGGGCGCCGGCACCCGCGGCGAGGATGACCCCCTCGTTGGTGTCCCCCCAAAGGCCGGCCTGTTTGCGCCAGCAATAAAGCGCATCTTCGAAGTTGCCGACGATGGCGTAGCTAAAGGCGGCCAGGCGTGCCGGCAGCCAATCGAGGTAGAAGGCGAAGCGGCGCGGGTAGGCGCAAAACGTCGGTTCTGCCTGCCAACGCTCGCGGCAGAGCGTGCTCATGCGGTAGAGCACGGCGCCGAACACGCCCAGCAGAGCGAACCAGAACAACACCCCGAAAAGCCGGGTCAGGGCCAGGATCAGGATGTGCTCGATACCACTGCGGGCGACCTCCGGCTCGCTCATCGCCTGTGCCGCCCCAGGCCGCCAGGCCATGAGCTTGGCCTGGGCGCGCGCGAGATCCCCATGACGCAGGGCCTGCACCACCTCGGCAAGCTGCAGACCGAATTGCCGGAACCCCAGGCAGTAGTAGAGTACGACGACATTCCACGCCCAGAGCAAGGGCGAGAACAGGGTCGCCAGTAGAATACCAATCAACGCCACCAGAAGGGCGGGCGCCAGGGCGCCGGCCGTCCAGGCCAGCAGGCCGTGCTTCTGCATGCCGGCGTTGACGTGTTCGAGCAGCCACGCCGTGTAACGCTCCAACTGCCGCGCTGGCGGCGCGGGGTCGCGTAGCGGCTTCAAGAAGTCCCACAATAGGGCGGCCAGGATCGAGAACAAGGTCACGGGTAGGGCACCTCCACGATGAGTCTTCCCGGGCGCCAGACGCTGCCGGAGGCTTCATAGAGCTCGACGCTGGGCATGCGGATGTCCCGCCCCTGTGCCCGCAGCCTCTCGTGCAGGGCCTGATAGGCGCGGCTGGGCGCGAGCAGCCACGCAGCGCGCACCTCGGCGACCAGCACGCGGCGCGCCGGCAGGGTATCGAGCTCGAGGGGTGGGTTGACATGGCTGCCGGCCGGCACCAGATAGCCAATCCGTGCCTGACGCTCGTTGCGCGGTACCTGCTCGGGGTGGGAATAGAGCAGCGCGAAGCTCGCACCCGGATGGATGCCGCTGCGTTCGAGGGCCAGGCGCACCTCGGGCAGCCGCTCGGCTAGCAGGGCATAATCCCCCTTATGCTCGACATAGGCGTAGGTGTAAGGCCCGCGTGTCTCGATCCGCACTGCGACCGGGTTGAACCCACCCCACCATGCATAGACCAGCGCGATCGGTAGGGCGAAGGCGAACAGAAAGGGCAGATAACGCTTGTAGCTCAAACCGAAACTTATGACTCGTGCAGCGGCCTAAAATAACATAACCCATCGCCTGGAGCCGCACCCCATCGTCCATATAGGAGGAGATGCCTGTGTCCCTGCCGCTTTCCGCCTTGTTTGGTTTGTTTTGCTGGCTCTGGCTGGACATCGGCCTGGCCGGCTCGTACCCACCGATTGGCGTGGAGGTTCAGGCCGTACGACTCGGGTCGCATAGCTATTACATTCCGGGCCTATCCGGTGCCGCCTCGCCTGAGAACGAGGGTTTCATGTCCAACGCCGGCTTCGTCATCACCCCGGCCGGCGTCGTGGTGTTCGACAGCCTGGGTACGCCCTCGCTCGCGCAGGCCATGCTCGCCGAGATCCGCAAGCTGACCGATGCCCCCATCCGGCGCGTCATCGTCAGCCACTTCCACGCCGATCACTACTATGGGCTGCAGGTGTTCAAAGACGCCGGTGCTGAGATCTGGGCCCATGCCTTGGGGCGTGGGGCCACCCGCACCATTGCTGCCCGTCTGCGCTTCGAACAGCGCAAGGACATCCTCTCACCTTGGGTGACGGAGGAACTGCAGCGCTTTCTCGAGGCCGATGTCTGGCTGGAGGGAGACACCGACTTTGAGCTCGGTGGGGTACGCTTCCAGGTGCGCCATGTCGGCCCCGCCCACTCGCCCGAGGACTTGGCACTTTATGTGGTTGACGACGGCGTGCTCTACGCTGGTGATCTGGTCTTCAAAGGCCGCATACCTTTTGTCGGCGAGGCCGACTCACGCCTGTGGCTCGCAGCCCTCGACAAGCTGATCGCCCTCTCACCCCGGGTGCTGGTCCCCGGCCATGGCCAGGCCTCCATGGACCCAGCCGCCGACCTGGCCCTGACCCGCGACTATCTCGTCTATCTCCGCCAGGAAATGGGCAAGGCGGCGGCGGACATGATCCCCTTCGAGGCAGCCTACCAGGCGACGGATTGGTCGCGTTATGAGACCTTACCCGCCTTCGAACAGGCCAACAGGGTCAACGCGTACAACACCTACATCCTCATGGAGAAGGAGAGCATGGGTCACTGACCCGCGCTACCTCCCCCCTGCGGCTTGGGCTACAATGCTTGCGACCGCCTATGCGAGCCAGAACTTTATGAACCCGCCCTCACCCATCGACTACCTCGTCATCACCGCCTCGGGCGAGGACCAGGTCGGCCTGGTCGATCGGCTGACCGGCCGCATCGCCGAGGCCGGTTGCAACATCGAGGAATCGCGCATGGCGCTGCTGGGGGGACAATTCGCCATCATCATGCTGCTGTCCGGGCGTTGGGACGCGCTCACCAGACTAGAGGACAAGCTCCCAGCGCTTGGCGAGGATCTAGGGCTCGCCATCATCCACAAGCGCACGCGGCACCCCGAGCGCAAGAAGCCCATCGTGCCCTATCGCGTCGAGGTGGTCGCCATGGACCACCCGGGCATCGTGCACAGCCTGGCCAGTTACTTCGCTCACCAGGGCATCAACATCGAGGAACTCAGCACCGAGACCTATCCCGCCCCACATACCGGCACGCCCATGTTCTCGGTCAGCATGACGGTGGGTGTACCCGCCGATATGCACATCCCTACCCTGCGCGGTGACTTCCTCGACTACTGCGACGGGCTGAATCTGGACGCCATCTTCGAGCCGATTCGTCTCTGATGCGCTGTCTGCGCCAGCAGCGACGCTTGAGGCCCTAGCAATTGACGTCTACCGACTCAGGCCTCGATGTCGATGTTGCCCTGCCCGCCACCGCTACAGCGACGGTCACGGCCGCTGCGGGTGTCTAGCAACACCGGCACCTGGGCGACACGCCGCTCGGCGCGCCGCCGCTCTTCACCCAAGGGGGCGGTCGCTGTCGTTGTGTCCTCACGCCCGCCTTTCGCCGGCGCACGCGGCTTTTGTCTGGGCGGCACGATTAGCGGCGGCAGATTGCGCGCGCGCACGAACCGCACCGGCATGACCGGGGGCCGTTCACGAATCTCGTACAGATCCTCGACCGGTGGCGGTGGGAGTAAGGGCTGTACGGGCAGGCGCATGCGATGGTCCTCACGGACGATTCCCTCTTACACAGACCTGAGCATACCACGACGGTTTCCCGAGAAGAGACCTGCCAGGCTTCCGGCGGCACGCATCCAGCGTGTGCCAAATCTCGATAACGGCAGTTCAGGCGTTCTTCAACAGTTCGGTGAGCGACTCGATCCGGTAGGTGGGCTGGACCCCGAGGGTCGACACGACCGTCTCCCCCCGGCTGACCCCGCGCATGACCAGGACCGAGTCGATGCCAAAGCGCGCTGCGCCCAGGATATCGGTCTCGAGCCGGTCGCCCAGCATGACCAGCTTGCGGCTGCCTGCCAATTGCGCGGCCATCTCGAACAGGCCCGGCTGTGGCTTGCCCAGAGGCACGAAGCACAGATCGGTGTATCCAGGGAAGCGCCGGGCGAGCACTGTTTCCAGCAGGACGGCCAGGCTGCCGGCCGTCAGACCATAGCCCTGGTGGGTGGGGTAGATCAAGTCTGGATTCGGCAGGATCAGCGGCACCTGGACGCCATTCTCGATCTTGGCCAACAGCGCGGAGATCAGCCAGTCGAGGGTTTCCAGCAAGGGATACCCAGCCTGGTCGGCGATGACCACCAGTTCGAAATCCTCCCCGGGCGACACCGGTCGACCGCCGGCGCGCTCGACATAGACCCGGCTATCTTCCGGACCCAGCACCAGGCATGCGCGGCCGGCAAGACCATATGTACGAAAATGGCGGTCGAGCAGCATGCCCGCGGTGAGGATGCGGTCGGCCTGCAGATCGAGTCCGAAACCGCGGTAGCGGGCGGCGGCGTGCTCAGGCAGGCGCGCTGCGGTGTTCGATACCAGCCAGTAGGGTTTACCCAGGCGGTTGAGCCTATCGATCAGCGCCTTTGCACCTGGAAGAGGGCCGTCCAGCGTCACCAGGACGCCATAGGCATCCAGCAGCAGCGCGTCGTATCGGGCAATCAGGTCATTAATGGTCAGTGTCTCAGACATGAGAGAACGATAAGGCAGCTGCGCTGTCCTGCCAACGACGCTGCCGGTTGATCGCACTCCGCTTAGAGGAGAGCCCAATGACCCTATTTCGCATTATCCGACCCAGCTGCTTAGTCCTCGCCCTGCTCGCCCTAGCGGCGAACACGCTGGCACAGACATCGGCCGCGGACGATTTCCAGACCTGGCTCACCGCCTTGCGCCAGGAGGCAATCACGCGCGGCATCCGGGCGGAAACCTTCGACCGGGCGCTTGCCGGCGTGCGGCCCGACCCACGCGTGCTCGAACTGGACCAGCGCCAGCCAGAATTCCTGGAGCCCTTCCTCGACTACCTGGAGCGGCGCCTCACTCCCCGGCGCATCGAGGAGGGCCGCCGCCTGCTCAACGAACACCGCGAGCTGCTGGCCTCCGTTGAGCGGCGCTATGGCATCCCGCCGCATGTGCTGGTGGCCTTCTGGGGTCTTGAGACCCACTACGGCGCTTTCATGGGCGACTTCGCCGTGCCATCCGCACTCGCCACTTTGGCCTTCGAGCCCCGCCGTAGCCAGTTTTTCCGCGGCCAGCTGCTCGACGCTTTGGCCATCCTCGACGAGGGTCACGTCGAGGTCGGGGCGATGAAAGGCTCTTGGGCTGGGGCCATGGGGCACATGCAGTTCATGCCCTCGACCTTCCGCGCCTATGCCGTCGATGCCGACGGCGACGGCCGCAAGGACCTCTGGGGGTCTCTACCCGACGCCTTCGCCTCCGCCGCCAACTATTTGCGCCGTATGGGCTGGCAAGCGGACGAGATTTGGGGGCGCGAGGTTCGCCTGCCGGCGAATTTCGACTGGGAACTGGCCCGCCTCGACCTGACCCGGCCGGTGAGTGCCTGGGCGGCCATGGGTGTGACCCAACCCGATGGCTCGCCCCTGCCGAACTCGAGCCAACTTGGCGCCATCGTCCTGCCACAGGGCTACAAGGGGCCCGCCTTTTTGGTCTACAGGAACTTCAACATCATCATGAACTGGAACCGGTCGCTGAGTTACGCCCTGGCGGTGGGGTTGCTGTCCGATCGGCTACTCGGCCTGCCGGGCCTACAGAACGGTCAGGCGGCGCGCCACACGAAACTCACCCGCCAGCAGATCGTCGAGCTGCAACGCCAGCTCGCTGCCCTCGGCTTCGAGCCGGGCGAGGCCGACGGCATATCCGGCGGCCGCACGCGCGCGGCGATCAGGGCCTTCCAGCGCCAGGCGGGGCTCCCGGTGGACGGCTATGCCTCGCCAGAGCTCATCGCACGGGTAGAGGCACAGGCCAGAAGCCGTGGTCTCATCTCCGCCGCCAACACCCCGCTGGATGCCGAGCCCGTCGTCTCTAGAGCGGCCACACCTGCAACTCGCCTCAAGTAAACACTGGCACCTGACCGAAATTTCGCTTGACCGAACCGCTGACAAGGCGCAATCTGCACACATGCGGCTAACTCACTCCCCTGCCTTGACCCAGGCGGAACTCCTTCGCTTGGATGACTTTTTACATTCTGAGGCTTGCGGTCGCGACGCCATGGGTCTGTCGCACGCCCACGGCTTCCTGACCGCGCTCGCCAGTGGCCCGGAGGCCATGGAGCCGGGCGAGTGGCTGCGCCTCATCTTTGACGAGCCGGTGTTTCGGGACGGAGCCCAGGCAGAGGATATGCTGGGGCTCGCACTGCGGCTCTATGCCGAGATCGAACGTAGCCTCGCGCAACCCGATGCCTTCCGCCCAGTGCTGGAATTTGTCAGCAGCGCACACGGCGACCTCGCCGTGGACGCCACGGCATGGTGCCAAGGCTATTGTGCCGGGCTAAACCTCTATTACCAGGAATACTGGGATATGCATGCCAACCAGGCGCTTAGCGCCTGGCTCGCGCCGATCCACACCCTTGCCCGTAGCGCAGCAGGACCGGCGCGGGACCCCACCCACCGCGAGCTCTGTGCCGAGTTGCCGCATGCAGTGCAGGCGATCAACCGCTATTGGCGCGCGCTGGCGGCAGCAAAGGCGGAAGGTCCCGTGTCCGCCTAGTTGACCCGACCGCTTGTGGTCCACACTGAACCCCGGACGGTCGTGCGTCCCCGCCGGGTATACGTATACAACACCACCAGGCACGGCCGCGCGCTCAAAGACCTCCTCGATGGACGCGGCGATGGTTGACACGCGGGTCCTCGATCGCTCGACCTCATGTTGAGGGATGGCCTGGGCAATTCTCCGTCCGGTGAACCTCACTCGTAGTGGATAAAATCCTCCGCTGGGGCGTCTGCGCCATAGCGGTCGATCAGGTCTTCGATCTCTTCGGTGAGGGTTTCGTCCTCGTCCTCGTCGAGCACGCCCTCCCCGACCAGGTGGGCGATTAGCCCCTCTTGCATCGCCTCTCGGACCTCGTCGAGGGTCGGCGGCTGCGTTGATTGTTCCATCACCGCCTCGATCACCCGGCTCAAGGCCTCGCTGGCCGACTGTTTGATGAAATCGGCGGCGGGTGCCTCGACGCCGAACTCGTCGATCAAGGCATCGAGCTCCAAAAGTAGGGTCTCGCTGGTTTCCGGGTACAGACGGTCGGCCTCATAACCCTCACCTGCCTCTCCGGTCGCCAGCGCTGCGCGTACCGAGCCCAAGGTAGCCGTCTCGAGGGCATCCGGGTTGTTGGCGTGGAATTCAAGGATCTTGGCCAATTCCGGCGAAACCCGGGTGGTGACGTCAAGACTGCGGATCATTGC
>CALAMX010000087.1 GCA_937925755.1 uncultured Burkholderiales bacterium | reverse complement strand
TCGCCCTGCCCGGCACGCGCCGCCAGATAGGCCAGCAGGTCGTCCAGACGGACGATGGGGATGACTGGCAGGCCATGGTCGCGGCTTATTTCCTGCACGGCCGACAGCTCAGCCGTGCCGCGCTCCTGTCGATCCAAGGCGATCGCCACGCCACAGGGCTCGGCGCCCGCCGCACGGATCAGAGCCACCGACTCGCGCACCGAGGTGCCGGCCGAGATCACGTCGTCTACGATGAGGATGCGTCCTTTGAGTGGGGCACCGACGATCACCCCGCCCTCGCCGTGGTCCTTGGCCTCTTTGCGGTTGAAGCTGAATGGCACGTTTCGCCCCATGCCCGCCAGGGCAATGGCGACCGCCGCGGCCAGCGGGATGCCTTTGTAGGCCGGCCCGAACAGGCCGTCGAAGGCAAGCCCGGAGTCGAGGATGGCTTTGGCGTAAAATTCGCCCAGGCGCTGCAACGACAGCCCGTCGTTGAACAGCCCGGCGTTGAAGAAATAAGGCGAGACGCGACCCGCCTTGGTCTTGAACGCCCCGAACAGCAGAACCCCCCGCTCGATGGCGAAGCTCAGGAACTCCTCTTTGAAGGCTGACACGCAATCCGTCCGTCAAACGGACATGGCCAGAGACATCCCAGAGGGTGAAAAGGGCCATGTCCTTCCCTCACTCCCGTCCCTCTCCCAGCGAGAGAAGGACGCCTCCAGAGTCGGCTGCGCCGACTGACATACTGAAATGCGCATTGTAACTCTCAACGTCAACGGCCTGCGCGCGGCGGCCAGCAAGGGCTTCTACGACTGGTTGCCGCGCGCGGCGGCCGATGTGGTCTGCCTACAGGAGCTCAAGGCGCAGGCTGCCGATATGTCGGCGGCCATGCTCAACCCGCCGGGCTATCACGGCTATTTCCACTACGCCGAGAAAAAGGGCTACAGCGGTGTGGGCATCTACTCCCGGTCTGCGCCGGACCGCATCATCGAGGGCCTCGACATCCCGGATATCGACGTGGAAGGCCGTTATCTCGAGGCCCAGTTCGGCAACCTTGCCATCGTCTCCGTCTACCTGCCCTCGGGTTCCGCCGGCGAGCACCGCCAGGCGGCGAAGTTCGCCTTCATGGACCGTTTCTGGCCGCATCTGGTGAAGCTGGCAAAATGCGGGCGCGAGGTCATCCTCTGTGGCGACTGGAACATAGCCCATACGGAAAAAGACCTCAAGAACTGGCGTTCGAACCAAAAGAACTCCGGCTTTCTGCCTGAGGAGCGTGCCTGGATCGACCGGGTGTTCACGGAGTTGGGCTTCATCGATGTCTATCGCCGCCTCTACCCGGACGCGACCGAGGAGGGCTACACCTGGTGGTCCAACCGCGGCCAGGCTTGGGCCAAGAACGTGGGCTGGCGCATCGACTACCAGATCGCCACCCCAGGGATCGCCGCCAGGGCCCTTGAGGCCAGCATCTACAAGGCGGAGCGTTTCAGCGACCATGCGCCGCTCATCATCGACTACGACTACACCCTGTGAGCGCACCCAAGCCCCCCACGGCCCGTCTCGCCGGCCTGGCCATTTACACCCACCCGCGCGTGCTGGGCATGTTCTTCTTCGGCTTTTCCGCCGGGCTGCCGCTGCTGTTGGTGCTGGGCACGCTTTCCTTCTGGCTCAGAGAGGCGGGGGTGGATCGTACCACCATCGGCTACTTCTCCTGGGTGGGCTTGGCCTATGGCATCAAGTGGGCTTGGTCGCCGCTGGTGGACCGGCTGCCGCTGCCTCTGCTCACCCGCACCCTCGGCCGCCGGCGCGCATGGCTTCTCACTTCCCAGGTCACCATTGCCCTGGCGCTTATGGGCATGGCGCACACCGACCCGAGCGTGAGCTTGACGCACATGGCGTGGTTTGCCTTGGCGGTGGCCTTTGCCTCGGCCACCCAGGACATCGCGCTCGATGCCTACCGCATCGAGGCGGTGGAGGTGCGGCTGCAGGGCGCGATGGCCGCGACCTATCAGGCCGGCTATCGGGTGGCGATGATCACCGCCGGCGCCGGCGTGCTGTGGATCGCCGCCGCCTTCGATCCGTCCGAGGCCACCTACGAGCACGCCCCCTGGCGCATCGCCTACACGGTGATGGCGATGCTGATGGGGGTGGGTATCCTCACCACCCTGATCGTCGGCGAGCCCCGCGTGGACGATGCGCGCGCTGCGCTGCTCGCCGAGACCCTGGCGCGCGAGGCGCAAGCGCGCGCCTGGCTCGCGGCGCGGGGCCTGCACGGTGTTTGGCTGCGATTGGCGGCCTGGCTGCATGGTGCCATGCTCTCACCCTTCATCGATTTCCTCCGCCGCTACCGCTGGCAGGCCTTGCTGGTGCTGCTGCTCATCGCCACCTACCGGATCTCCGACGTGGTCATGGGTATCATGGCCAACCCGTTCTATGTGGACATGGGGTTTTCCAAGGATGAGGTGGCCGCAGTGGCCAAGGTCTATGGGGTGATCATGACCATCGTCGGCGCTGCCATCGGTGGGTTGCTCACCGCCCGCTGGGGGGTGATGCAGACCCTGTTTCTGGGGGCGCTGCTCTCGGCCGCCACCAACCTCCTCTTCGTCTGGCTCGCTGGCCGCGGCCACGATGTGACGGGCCTCGTCTTCGTGGTCTCGGCCGACAACCTCGCCGCCGGCATCGCCTCCTCGGCCTTCGTCGCCTATCTGTCCAGCCTCACCAACGTCGCCTATTCGGCCACCCAATACGCCTTGTTCAGCTCGGTGATGCTGTTGCTGCCCAAGTTCATCGCCGGATTCTCGGGCATGATCGTGGATGCGTACGGCTATGGGTTCTTCTTCACCGGCACGGCGCTCATGGGTCTGCCGGTGCTGCTGCTCGTCTGGCTGGCAGCGCGGGCGCGGCAGTCCGCGGCAAAGTCGGCGTAACAAACCTCTGTT
>CALAMX010000086.1 GCA_937925755.1 uncultured Burkholderiales bacterium | reverse complement strand
TCGCCGGCATCCCCTGCGCTGGCCGATCCCCGCTTGCGCGGGGCCCCTCGGCCGACGCTGCGGGGCGCCCCCCCTGCAAGCAGGCGCGAAAACGAGCCCGGTAATCTGATCCAACAACCGGGCTCGTTTAGTCGCAGACACAAAGTCAGACGCCCGCTTGGGCCGGACCAGCCCGTAGGGCGCAGGACAGTACGCAGTGCGGGTCCCGAGCGCAGCGAGGGATGGGCCGAAGGCCCACAAAGCGGGTCGTTGCGGGTTCACCCTGCGGGTGAGTCGTATCGAGACCACATCCTTCAATGGATTCATGACGTTGTAACACAAAAAAGCGGTCAACTGCGGTTTTTAGGTTCAATCCAGACCCGGTCGTCAATGCGGTTTTCTTGCTGGGTTTTCTCGGTCTCGGACTGCTACAGCCCGTGATCCTGCCGCTCGCCCTGCTGCCGGCCAACCCCATCTGGGACGGGTTCCTGCTGTTGCCTATGCTGTTGTAATCTGGCCCTCCCCGGCTGGGCTGCGACGCTACTGCTTAACTTCAACCTGCACGGCGTGCACCACCAACACCCGGGGGCTTGCCTGGTGGCAGCTTGCGGCGCACCATCGGTTCAGCCAAGCGGCTTTCCAAGGGAACCGGACGGCTGCACTACAGGCCCAATTCAGGGGGTATCCCCGAACACCAACTCATCTCTGGAGGAGGAAGACCATGTCGCTGAACAAGACCCTAGCCGCCGTCGTTCTCGCCAGCCTTGCCGCGCCCGCCCTGGCTGCGGATTTCCCCGTCATCGTCCGCATCCCGCGCCTGACCATGGAGGCCGCGGAGAAGATCGCCCACGCCACCGTCATGGCCTGTCGCAAAGAGGGTATCCAGGTCGGCGTCACCGTGGTGGATCGGGGCGGGTTGCCGATGGTGGCGCTGCGCGACACCTTGGCGCCGCCCGTTACCCTGGAGGTCAGCCGGCAAAAGGCCTACACCGCGGTGAACTTCAACGCGCCCTTATCGGAGCTGGAGGACCGCTTCACCAAACCCTTTTCCGTAGGCAAGATCGACGGCCTGGTCTTCTCCGCCGGAGGACTCCCAATCGAGGCGGCCGGCAACATCGTGGGTGCCGTCGGTGTTTCCGGCGCCCCGAGCGGCGCTCAGGACGAGGCCTGCGCGCGCGCCGGGCTCGATGCCATCCAGGCCGACCTCGACATGGCGCAATGACCCTGGCGACCGCCGGCGGTGGGTGCCGGGGTCAGTCCCGCCGCTGGAGGATGGCGGCGTATTCGAACAGCCCATTTGGGTGCGGCACCTTCCGATGCGGTGGCTCTATCCAGTCCCAGCGCTCAGGCGGGAACAAGGCGCGCATGTCCTCGAGGTCGCAGTGATAGGGCGGGCCGCTTTCGCGGCCGGTCTGCATGAACAGGGCGTAGAGCCGCCCTTCGGGCCGCAACCAGGCATACAGTTGATTGGCATAGGCTGCCCACTCATGCGGGTCGAGGGCGCACAGACAGGTCTGTTCGTAGATGGCGTCGAAGGGCTCCTCCGGCCGCCAGGTGATGGCGTCAGCCTGGACGAGCCGGGCAGCGAGTCCCGCCTCATCCAGGCGCGCCATGAGCCTCGCCAGCGGAGTTGGGGCGATATCGAGGCCCCAGACCTCGAAGCCGCGTCGGGCGAGCTCCAATACTTCGTGTCCATGCCCGCAGCCGGGCACAAGGATGCGGCAAGGGACGAGCGCCCCCGTCTCAAGCCAGTGCAGCAGGGCAGGACTGGCCCCCTGCCGATCCCAGCCGGGTAGCCCGACCTGGTATTTCTCGTCCCAGTCGCGTGATCTTTCCCTGTCCACGGCGGTTATGATAGCTCCAATGGACGCAACGCATACCTCCCCGACCTCTGCCGGCATCGTCGTGGTCCGCCGGGTGGGCACTGGTTGGCGCTTCCTCATCCTGCGCGCCTATCGCACCTGGGACTTCCCCAAGGGTAAGATCGAGCCGGGCGAGACCCCCCTCAACGCGGCCCTGCGGGAGACGGCGGAGGAGACGGGGCTGACCAAGCTCGCCTTTCCCTGGGGCGAGGTCTATTGCGAGGTGGGCCCCTATGGCCCGCGCCGTAAGACCGCCCGCTATTACCTGGCAAAGACCGACCAGGCCAGCATACGCCTGCCCATCTCGCCCGAGCTGGGCCACCCCGAGCACCACGAGTGGCGCTGGGTTAACGCCAACGAGGCGGCGCGGCTGCTGCCGCCTCGCCTGCAACCGGTGCTCGCCTGGACGCTCGACTTCCTCGACACCACCCCCTGATGCGCCCAGGTTTCCTGCCTGAGCTGGTCAACGACCCTTTCGGCGACCCGGCCTTGTTCGTCGACCTGATGTTCGAGGGCCGTGCCCTGCTGTTCGATCTGGGTGACCTGCGGGCGCTGGCGCCGCGCAAGATCCTGCGGGTGACCGACATCTTCGTCAGCCACTGCCACATGGACCACTTCATGGGCTTCGACTGGTTCCTGCGCATCTCACTGGGGCGCGAACGCGGCGTGCGCCTCTATGGCCCGCCGGGCTTCCTCGACCAGGTTACGGCCAAGCTCGCCGCCTACACCTGGAACTTGGTGCACCGCTACGAGAACGATTTCAGTCTCACCGTGCATGAGCTCTTGCCCGAGGGCACGATGCGCCGTGCCTGCTTTCGCGTGCAAAGGGCCTTCCGCCGCGAGGACCTGGATCCGCGCACTTGCGACAAGGGGGTGGTGTTGGCGGAGCCGGGTTTTCGCGTGCGCGCGGCCTTCCTCGACCACGGCATCCCCTGCCTGGGCTATGCCTTAGAGGAGGAACGCCACGTCAATATCTGGAAGAACCGCCTGGCGGAGCGAGGGCTGCCGGTGGGGCCCTGGCTCAAGGGTCTCAAGGCCGCAGTGCTGAATGGCTCACCTGCCGACACCGCTATTGCCACCCCCGCCGGTGAGTGGCCTTTGGGGGCGCTGATGGACTGCCTGCAGATCACGCCGGGGCTCAAGATCGCCTATGTCACCGACGTGGTCTATCACGCCGCCAACGCCGCGCGCATCATGGAACTGGCGCGCGATGCCGACTGGTTGTTCATCGAATGCGTCTTCCTGGACGAACTGGCCGAGCGTGCGGCGGAGAAGAAACACCTCACCGCCGCCCAGGCCGGACGCCTGGCGCGCGCGGCCGGGGCGAAAAACGTCGTGCCCTTCCATTTCTCCCCAATCAACCGCGGCCGCGTGGCGGAGTTGCACGCCGAGCTCGAGGCCTACTTTCGTACAGCGGCAGGGCTTGGGTGACAGCCGGGGAGGCGCCTTGTACCCTTGTACACTTGCATAAACACCCATGCTAGGAAAAGTGGACGGCATTGGGGGTCTATATAATCGGCCGGGGCTGAACACCTACACGGCCCACCAATATCCGTTTCAAACAGGGCAGCCACAGGCTTGGCTGTCATCTTACTCCTCGGGGTAGCAAGAGTCTGTCACCACGGCAGTGGAGTACCATCGTAGCGCAGAAATGACCCACTCATTTGGGGGGTATAGGCCTCGACCAGCCGGCGCATGCCGCTGACACTCTGCTCGGCGGTCAGCGGTGCCTCTTCCCAGCCGCCCATGCGTGTCTTCACCCAGCCGGGATGCAGGATCAGCACGCCGATGCCCAGCGGCCGGTAAGCAAGCGCCAGTCCCTTCATGGCGGCGTTGAGCGCCGCTTTGCTGGAGCGGTAGTAGTAGCTACCGGGGGCGGAGATGTCGGCGATCGACCCCATGTGGCTGCTCACCGCCACCACCAGCCGCCGTCGGCTGCGAGCGACGTTGCGCGCCAGGGCCTCGGTCACCCGCACCGCGCCCAGGGTGTTGACCTGCAGTGTCAACAGCCAGTCATCGTAGCGGATGGCGCCGTCGGGCGCGTATTTCTCTAGATAGACGCCAGCGTTGTTGACGAGCACGTCGATAGGACTGTCGCCCAGTTCTGCACGCAGGGCGGCGCAGTGCTCGCCCAGGGTGACGTCCAGTCGGTGCAGACTGATGCTGGCGTGGCGACCGGCCAGGGCGCGCAGTTCCGTGGCAGTCTCTGGATAGCGGCAGGTGGCATAGACACGCCAGCCGGCAGCAGCATACTGTCGGCACCACTCCAGACCCAGTCCACGGTTGGCGCCGGTGACGAGAATGCTTTCCATGTTCGGATCTCCGGGCTTATCCATACTCATCTTATCCGCTCATGGACAAGATGCGCGTCTTCATCGGCACCTCTGGCTGGGCCTATTCGCACTGGCGCGGCCCATTCTATCCGGTCGAGCTGGATGAGGCGCAGTGGTTGGGCTATTACGCAAGCCACCTGCCCAGTGTGGAGGTGAACCGCAGCTTCTATCGGCTGCCTGCGCGGGCGCAGTTCGCCGCCTGGCGCGAGCAGACCCCCGAGGGTTTCGTCTTCGCGGTCAAGGCGAGCCGTTTCATCACCCACATGAAGAAGCTCAGCGCGCCGGGGCACACCCTACCCCCCCTGTTGGAGGCCGTTGCGGGCTTGGGCGACAAACTCGGCCCGTTGCTGTTCCAACTGCCGCCCCGCTGGCGGCCTGACCTCGACCGGCTGGCCGCCTTTCTTGCCGCCCTGCCGCAGGGTATGAGGACCGCCTTCGAGCTGCGCGACCCGCGCTGGCATCGCGATGCCGTGCTGGATCTGCTCAGTCGGCACAACGCCGCCTTCTGCGTTTACGAGCTGGCGGGCTTTGCGAGTCCGCGCGCCATCACGGCAGACTTCGTCTATTTGCGCCTGCACGGGCCGGGGGCTGCTTACAGCGGCCGTTATGACCGCCGCGCCCTGGCCGGCTGGGCGGGGTGGCTCGGAGAGCAGAAGGTGGCAACGGCCTATGTCTATTTCGACAATGACGAGGCCGGTTACGCCGTGCAAAATGCCTTGGAACTGCGAGCGATGCTGAGATGAACGAACTCGTCATCGATGGCGCCCATGGCGAGGGTGGCGGTCAGCTCGTCCGTCTGGCCGTGGCCCTGGCGGCGATCACGGGCAGGTCCATCCGGCTGGTCAACATCCGCGCCCGCCGCGCCAAGCCGGGTCTTGCAGCCCAGCATCTGACTGCCCTCGCCGCAGTGGCCGCGATGTGCGATGGTCACTTGGAGGGCGCAGCGATCGGCGCCAGCGAGGTGTGCTTCCGGCCGGGGCGCATCCGCGGCGGCGTATATCGCTTCGAGGTCGGCACCGCCGGCAGCGTGACCCTGGTGCTGCAGGCCGTGCTGCCGGTGGCCCTGAGCGCTGACGTCCCCAGCCGGGTGACCCTGATCGGCGGCACCGATGTGACAAGGGCGCCACCCGTGGACTACCTGCGTGGAGTCTTTCTTCCCTGGCTGGCGGTGATGGGGGCCCAGGTCGAGATCGTCTCGCTGCGGCATGGCTATTATCCACGCGGTGGCGGCGAGCTCACGCTAGAGATCGCACCCGCCCGGCATTTGTGCCCGCTCATAGCGGAGATTTCGGGGCCATTGCAGCGCATCCGCGGGCGCGCTCATGTTGCCCATCTGCCGCGACACATCGCCGAACGCATGGCGCAGGCCGCCCGCAGTGGACTGGCCGACCTGGCACCGGTGGACATCGCCATCGAGGTCCTGGGCGATGTGGAGGCCTTCGGTACTGGCGGCGCGCTCACCTTGGTGGCGGAAACGGCGCAGGGGCGGCTTGGCTCGGCGGTGGTGGCCCAACGCGGGCTTCCAGCCGAGCGGCTGGGACAAGAGGCCGCCCAAGCCCTGCGTCAGGATCTGGCTTCAGGTGCCGCCCTCGACGTCCACGCCGCCGATCAGCTCCTGATCTATGCCGCGCTGGCGGGCGGAAAGAGCCGCTTCAGCGTTCGTGAGGTCAGTCTGCACGCCCAAACGGCCATCTGGCTCATCGAACAGTTCCTGCCCGTGCGTTTCACCCTGATGCGTCTGGAAGAACGGGTCATGATCGCTGGGCATGCACGCGGGTGAAGGCAGTACCGTCCATCGGGCTCAGGTGTGGAGTGGTTCGATCAGCCCCGGGTGATCATTCGACACCTGGCTGACACGCTCGTCCACGGGCCAGGCCTGCAGGGCTTCGGAAGGAAAAGGGACGAGCAGGTGGCTGACGGCCTCCGGCGTGGCTGTGAGCCAGTCCTGCCAGTGCTCGGGTGCGATGAGTGCGGGCATGCGGTCGTGGATGGGCCGCATGCGCTCATTCGCGGCCGTGGTGATGATGACGCAACTGCGTAGGACCTCGCCCGTGGGAGACGTCCATGCTTCCCACAACCCGGCCATGGCTAGGGGTGAGCCGTCGCGCAGGCTGATGTAGTAGGGCTGTTTGCGCCTGCCCTCGGCCTTCCACTCGTAAAAGCCATTCGCCGGAATGAGGCAGCGCCGATGCGCGAAGGCGGAGCGGAAGGCGGGCTTGTCCGCCACGCTCTCGGCGCGGGCATTGCTCAGACGCTGGCCGATGGCCTTGTCCTTGGCCCAGTGCGGCACGAGACCCCAGCGCAGGAGGTGGGCGACGCGCTTGCCTTCGGGTGAGCGCCGAATCACAGGTATGTCCGTCCCTGGCGGGATGTTCCAGCGCGGTACATAAGGCTCGCAGGCATCGAGGGCGAAGTATTCGCTCAGCGCCGCAGGATCGATGCTCAGTACGAAGCGGCCGCACATGGCTGCTGGGGGCGTACGGGCGGCACGCGTAACGAAAGGACGGAAGGGCAGGGTGTGGGGATGGGCATGGGTGGAATGGCCTTCACAGCAACAGCCGATCCACCACGAATACCCCGAGCATGGTGAAGGCCAGGGCGATCTTGAGCAGGGCACCGAAGAATAGCCCCAAGGTTGCGCCTAGGCCGGCCTGGGTGGCTGTCTTGAGGGTCGCACGGCGGCTGAATTCACCAGCCATGGCGCCGAGAAAGGGCCCCAGGATGATCCCCCCCAGGCCGAAGAATACCCCGAGCAGGGTGCCCACGGCGGCGCCCGCCACCGCCCGCGGCGAGGCGCCATACTTTCTGGCGCCCATCGCCGTGGCCAGGAAATCGATGCCATAGCTGAGCAGCGTCATGAGCCCCAGCACGCTGAGGGTGACCCAGCCAACGTAAACGAAGTCCTCCGCCCAGGCGAGCAGGAATAACCCTGCGTAGACCAGCGGGATACCTGGCAGCACCGGCAGGATCAGCCCGGCTAGGCCGACCAGGATGAGCAGGCCGGCTAGTAGCCAGAACAGGATGGGTAGGGCGGCGTCCATCAGATTTGCCTGGAGTGAAGCGACGACGGAGGAACTTGCGTCATCGGCTTTGACCGCAAAGGGCCCTGTGCCATGGCACTGCCGTGATCGAACGGGCGTCAGCTGAGCTGAACGAACGCCGAAACCTTCGCCTTCAAGGAGATGGCAAAGTTTTGGATGCCAAGCTCCGCGCTCGGTTCATGATATACGCCATTGGGGCCCTGTTCGGCCTTGGAGGTGATGAAGCACACGGCGTCATAGAGCCGCTCCCGCACCAGTCGCTGGCAGACCTCCTCGTAGCGCTTTGCATGAGACTGGCCCTGGAAGGCCTCATCGACGGGGTATGGCGAGAGTGAAAGACGGCGCAGCGGGCGCAGTGAAGCCGCGGACTCCTCCAGCATAAACAGATATCCCAGCCAGGGCCGCGCCGAGGGCCGCAGCCCTCCCTTGGCATAGGTTGCCCAAAAATCGGTGGCGCTGCCCAGGGCCTCCTCCACTCGGTTGTTGAAATTGTTGCCAAAGCTCCCCACTTGGGATTTTACCTCGACAGCGGCGACCAGGTCCGCGCCTGAGATGACCAACAGGTCCCATTCCTTGCTTGGTCGAAAAAAGCCCGGAAGCATTCTCTCCGACTTGGCAGAAAAGCGGATGGCCGCGTCGGGTAGACCCGCGTCGCGCACGACGTCGGCGATGAGTTTGATGAAGCCGTCGGCTTATTTGCCGCCGGTGACCGCCGTCCGATTGCCCGCGTCTTTGACCCCGTTGCTACTGCCTTGGCGCTTGGCTTGAAGTGCACGCGTCTTCCAGTAATGTTTGACGGCGCTGGCCAATTCCCTCTGGATATCGAGCATAGGGGAAAGATCAAGCGTTGACGATGATTTCGCAGTGTGCCAACAACGCCGGTGTGGCATCGGCAATGCGTTGTTGGGCCAGTTTGAAATACGCCGGGTCCACTTCAACGCCTATGCTGTTACGACCCCAGCGGACCGCCGCCACAGTGGTCGTGCCGGTACCCAGGAACGGATCGCGAACGGTGTCGCCGACAAAACTGAACATGCGGATGAGGCGCTCAGCCAATTCCAGCGGAAAAGGGGGGATGATCCCGCGTCGAGGCCCCGGCGAGCCCCGTCCATATTTGTTGAAACCATGCCTTATGGTTTTCTGCCGAGATCACGGAGAGCAACCGAGCGGCCAGCGATGGTTTGCGGTATCCACCCGGTTTGCGCTGCATGAGGATGAACTCGATATCGTTCTTAATCACCGCGTTGGGTTCATAGGGCTTGCCGAGGAAGCCGCCGCCGGAGCCTTCCGCCTCATAGACGGCATTCGCGATCTTGTTCCAAATGATGGGGGCCAGATTGGAAAACCCGATGGCTCGACAATGCTCCTGGATCGATGCATGCAGCGGCATGACCGTATGCTCGCCGTTGTTTTTGCGGCGTGACAGACATACATCCCCGACCACGCAGACCAGCCGCCCCCCTGGTACAAGCACACGGTAGCAATGCCGCCAGACCCGATCCAGTTCTGCCGGGAATTCCTCGTATGTCGCGATGTCGCCCACCTGCCCAGGCGACGGGTTGTACTTCTTCAACGTCCAGTAAGGAGGGGAGGTCAGCACCAGGTGCACGCTGTTGTCTCGAATGAAATCCAACTCGCGGGCATCGCGCTGCCAGAGCGCGTGCGTGGTGGGTATGCTGGGCAAGACCCCCTCGATCTCCCGCATCCGCACGGCATCTTTGGCGATCCGCGGAATGACTGTCTGGTCGAATTCGATGGTGCGCAGGCTGGGGGGACCCAGGGCGCGAGGTCTGTTGGTGGGAGAGATTCGGGTTTGTTCACGGAGTCTTTACCCACAGACGCGTCCGACACTGAAGAACCCCTATAGCTTCATTGCACAGCCGCGGGACCGCGCCAGCGGGGACGGTATGTGCACTGCAAGAGGAACGGTGACCAGCCGCGTTTCAGTCCCACGCCAGCGCCCCGCCAGTCTGGTACTCGATCACCCGGGTCTCGAAGAAGTTCTTTTCCTTCTTGAGATCGATCATCTCGGCCATCCAGGGGAAGGGGTTGGTCGCGCCGGGGAAGAGTTCGTCCAGACCGATTTGGGTGGCGCGGCGGTTGGCGATGAAGCGC
>CALAMX010000085.1 GCA_937925755.1 uncultured Burkholderiales bacterium | reverse complement strand
AGCCGCTCCACATCGGCCATGTGCAGACCGACGGTGGGCTCGTCCAGGAGGTAGAGTGTGCCCCCAGTCTTGCAGCCGCGGCTGGAGGCCTTTGCCAGCTCGGCCACCAGCTTGATGCGCTGCGCCTCGCCGCCGGAGAGGGTGGGGCTCGCCTGGCCCAGGCTGAGATAACCCAGGCCAACGTCCTGCAGCAGCTCCAGGGCATGGCGGATCTCCGTCTGGGCGGAGAAGAATTCGACCGCCTCGTCCACGCTCATGGCCAGCACCTCGCCGATGTTGCGGTCCCGCCAGGTCACCAGCAGGGTCTCCGGGTTGAAGCGCGTACCGCCACAGGCCTCGCAAGCGAGTTTGACATCCGGCAGGAAGCTCATCTCCAGGGTCTGTACACCCTGGCCTTCACAGACGGGACAACGGCCGCCGGCGACGTTGAAAGAGAAGCGTGCGGCGGTGTAGCCGTGCATGCGCGCCTCGGTGGTCGAGGCGAACAGTCGGCGGATGGCATCCCAAAAGCCCACGTAGGTCGCGGGGCAGGAGCGGGGAGTCTTGCCAATGGGGGTTTGGTCCACCTCGAGCACACGCTCGATGACCTCCCATCCGTGGATGGCACGGCAGCCGAGCAGCTCCATGCGGGCCTGCCCACCGCGCCGGCGCCCAGCCGACGCAGGTCGGGTCTGCAACAGACGGGTCAGTCCCTCGTGTAGCACCTCGCGCACCAGGGTGGACTTGCCAGAGCCCGACACCCCGGTGACGCAGACCAGGCGGCCGAGCGGGACGCTGACGTCGAGGTCGCGCAGGTTGTTGAGCCGCGCACCCTCGATGCGCAGCGCTGGGGTGGCGGCGTCCACCGGGCGGCGGGGCCGAGAGGGGTGGGGCGGTGGCGAGCGCAGCATTCGGCCGGTGGCTGATTCGGGACAGGCCATGATTCGCGCGAGCGGACCGGCCGCCACGACCCGGCCACCCTCGCGACCGGCGCCTGGGCCCAGCTCGATGACGTGCTCGGCGCGGCGTATGGTCTCTTCGTCGTGTTCCACCACGACGATGGTGTTGCCTTTGCCCTCGAGGCGCCTCAGGGTGACGAGTAGCCGCGTGTTGTCACGCGGGTGTAGTCCTATGGTCGGCTCGTCCAGTATGTAGCAAACCCCGCGTAGGTTGGAGCCGAGCTGGGCGGCGAGCCGGATGCGCTGCGCCTCGCCGCCCGAGAGCGTCGGCGCGGCGCGGTCCAGGCTGAGATAGGCCAACCCTACCTCGTCGAGGAAGCGCAGACGTTGCCTGATCTCCGGCAGGACGTCACGGGCGATCTCGGCCTCACGGCCGGAAAGATGGAGGCGGTCGAAATACGCAAGCGCAGCGGCGACGGTCATGGCCATGTAGTCGGCGATCGAGTGCGTCTGCCAAGTCACCGCCAGGGCCTCGGGGTTGAGCCGTGCGCCCTTGCAGGCCGGGCAGGGCGGGGCATGGCGCAGCGCCACGGTGTGCCAGGCCTCCTCCTCGCCGGTCTGGTCTGGCCCGAATTCTGGCAGGGCGAGTCCGGTGCCATAGCAGCTCGGACACCAGCCGTGCTTGGAGTTGTAGGAAAACAGTCGGGGGTCTGGCTCGGAGAAGCTGCGGCCGCAGCCCGGGCAGGCCCTTTTGACCGAGAAGGCCACCTCCCGTCCGCCGATGGGCAGTACCTTGACCATCCCGCGGCCGTAGGCGAGCGCCTGGGCAAGCATTTCCTTGAGCGTCTGCTCGTGTTCCGGCGCCACCCGCAGTCGGCCCAGTGGCAGGTCTATGGTGTGTTCGCGGTAGCGCGACAGTTCGGGCCAGGGGTCGGTGGGGGTGAGCTCACCATCCACACGCAGCAAGGTATGGCCCTTGTTGCGGGCCCATTGCGCAAGCTCCCGATAAAGCCCCTTGCGCGCGGTGATGAGGGGGGCAAGGAGCTGCACCTCGCGCCCGCGGTAATCGGTGGTGATGCGCGCGAGGATGGCTTCACGGCTTTGCGGCGCGATGGGGATGCGGCACACGGGGCAGTGCTGCACGCCCAGCTTGACGAAGAGCAGGCGTAGATAATGATGGATCTCGGTCAGCGTGCCCACCGTGCTCTTCCAGCCGCCGCGGCTTACGCGCTGCTCGATCGCCACGGTTGGTGGTATGCCGAGCACAGCATCGACATCGGGGCGTGCGGCCGGTTGTACCAGGCTGCGGGCGTAGGCGTTGAGCGACTCCAGATAGCGCCGCTGACCCTCGTGAAAGAGGATATCGAAGGCGACGGTGGACTTGCCCGAGCCGGACAGCCCCGTGATCACGGTGAAGCGGCCGTGCGGGATGTCGAGGTCGATGTCCTTCAGGTTGTGCTCGCGGGCGTGCAGGATGCGGATGACATCCGGTCGGGCCGCGCGCGCTCCGCTGTCGTGTTGGCGCTCACCAGGGCCTATTGGGGCACCGTCCCGCTCTTCCTCCCCTATTGGGGGGGGAGGGGTAGGGCGTGGCGATGCTGACAGATGTTCCCACAGCGCCCGACCGGTGTGGCTGGCCGGGCAGGCCATCAAGTCCAGCTGGGTACCCTGGCAGACGATCTCGCCGCCGCTCTCACCGCCCTCGGGCCCCAGGTCTATGATCCAGTCGGCGGCGGCGATCACGTCTAGGTTGTGTTCGATGACGATCAGCGAATGCCCAGCCTGGAGCAGACGGCGGAAGGCCTTGAGCAGCTTGGCGATATCCTCGAAGTGCAGCCCCGTGGTCGGCTCGTCGAACAGGAACAGGGTGGAACCGGCCTCGCCGCGCTGAGTCTCGGCCAGGTGCCGGGCCAGCTTCAGGCGCTGGGCCTCACCTCCGGAGAGCGTGGGCAGGGGCTGCCCGAGCCGCAGATAGCCCAGGCCCACCGCCTGCAGCGGCTCGAGCGCGCGCACCACCTCCTTACAGGTGGCGAAGGCGGAGACGGCCTCCTGCACGGTCAGCTCCAGCACCTGCCAGATGTTGCGCGCCACCCCATCGGCCCCAGTCCACGTCACCTCCAACACCTCGGGTCGGAAACGCTTGCCGTCACAGTCTGGGCAGCGCAGATAGACGTCGGAGAGGAACTGCATCTCGACGTGTTCGAAGCCCGCCCCCTGACAGGTGGGGCAGCGGCCGTTGCCAGCGTTGAAGCTGAAAGTCGCTGCCGTGTAGCCGCGCTCACGGCTCAAGGATTCGGCAGCGAAGCGCTTGCGAATGCCGTCCCAGGCACCGACATAGGTGACCGGGTTGGCTCGTGCCGATTTGCCGATGGCCGATTGGTCCACCATGACCACCGCCTTGAGCCGTTCCCAGCCGAGCAAGGCGTCGTACTCGCCGGGCGCCTCGGTAGGCTCACCCAATTGCTGCAGCAGGGCAGGGTAGAGCACGTCCTGGATGAGGGTCGATTTGCCCGAGCCGGACACGCCGGTCACACAGACTAGACGGCGCAGTGGGAAATCGACGGCTATGCCCTTGAGATTGTGCGCACGCGCCCCTGTCAGGCGCAGGCGCGGCGTGTCGGGGTCGGGCGGGTGCGGCGGCTCGCGCTGGACGCGCCGCTCGCCGGCGAGATAGAGGCCGGTGAGCGAGCGGGGGGCGTCAAGGATCGCGGCGGGCGGGCCGCAGAACACCACCTCGCCGCCGCGCTCGCCCGCGCCCGGTCCCATGTCCAGGATCAGGTCGGCGGCGCGCATCACCTGCGGGTCGTGTTCCACCACGATGAGCGAGTTGCCGGCGGCCTTGAGCCGCTGCAGGATGGCGACGATGCGCCCGATGTCGCGCGGGTGCAGCCCAATGGAAGGTTCATCCAACACGAACAGGGTGTTGGTGAGCGAGGTGCCCAAGGCGGTCGTCAGGTTGATGCGCTGTACCTCGCCGCCGGAGAGGGTGCGCGATTGCCGGTCCAGGGTCAAGTAGCCCAGCCCCACCTCGGTGAGATAGTCCAGGCGGTTCAGGATCTCCCGGCGCAGTAGTTCAGTTGCCTGGGCAAGGTGTGAGGGCAGATCGAGCGCGCGCAGATACGCGCGGCTCTTCTCGATGGGCAAGCTGGTCAGTTCGTGGATGTTGAGCCGTTGCGCACCCAGGCGCCAGAGCAGCGCCTCGGGCTTGAGCCGCGCGCCCCGGCAGTCCGGGCACTCGGTGTAGCTGCGGTACTTCGACAGCAGCACGCGGATGTGCATCTTGTAGCTCTTGGACTCCAGCCAATCGAAGAAACGGCGCACGCCATACCATACCCCCGGCCAGGAGCTGTCCCAGTCCACCCAGTTCGGCTCGCCCTCTAGCACCCAGCGCTTTTGCGCCTCGGTCAGCTCGCGCCAGGGTACGTCTATCGGGATGCCACGTTTGCGTGCGTACTGCACGAGGTCCTGTTGGCACTGTGCATAGCTCTCCGTCTGCCAGGGCTTGACCGCGCCTTCGGCTAGGGTCTTGCCGGCATCTGGGACGACTAGACCGGGGTCTATGCCGATGACGCGGCCGAAGCCGCGGCAGGTCTCGCAGGCGCCGACTGGTGAGTTGAACGAGAAGAGGTTAGGGCTGGCCTCGCGGTAGTGGATGTCGCAGCGGGCGCAGTGCAGATCCGCTGAGAAGCGCCATACCACCTGTTCGCCTGCCGAGGGCAGAGAAGGGGAAGGGGCGGCGTCGACGACCCAGACATCGACGCGTCCCTGCCCGATGCGCATGGCCGCCTCCAGGGCCTGCGTCAGACGGCCGCGGTTCTCCGCCGTCAGTCGCAGTCGGTCCTGGATGACGTGCAGACGTCGGTTTTCGCGTGCGTGGATGCGGTCGTAGCCCTGCTGCGCCAGCAGGGCGAGGACTTCATCCGTGCTGAAGTTATTCGGGACCTGCACGGGAAAGGTGACGATCAGGCGCGGCGCGCGTTCACCCAGCCGCGCATAGAGGGTGGCTGAGATGCTCTGCGGCGTGTCGCGCCTGACCGGTTCACCGCAGCCGCGGCAATAGAGCTGTGCAGCCCGCGCATAGAGCAGCTTCAAATGGTCGGTGAGTTCCGTCATGGTGCCGACCGTGGAGCGCGAGGTGCGCACCGGGTTGACCTGGTCGATGGCAATGGCCGGCGGAATGCCGTCGATGCGGTCCACCTGCGGCCGGTCCTGACGGTCCAGAAACTGGCGGGCGTAGGGTGAGAAGGTCTCGACGTAGCGTCGCTGCCCCTCGGCGTAAAGGGTGTCGAAGGCGAGCGAGCTCTTGCCCGAGCCCGAGACTCCCGTGATCACGATGAAGCGCCCGAGCGGCAGGCGCAGATTCAGGTTCTTGAGGTTGTTCTGCCGGGCGCCTTCGATGACGATGGCGTCATGGGGATCACGGTCTGGCACGGCCTAGGAAGGGGAGAGTAGTGGGTGCCGGCCTCACGCGGCATCGTCCGGCTCGTACATCGACTCGAAACGTGCCGCGTCCATGCACCAGCCGTCCTGCCCGGCCTCGTCGTTGAACACCAGGTAGTCGCCGGCCCGGTAGCGCGATTCGCCCTCCAGGGTGGGGAGGCTGCCGTCCCGGCTGGCGACCTCGGCCCACACCGGGGTGACCTTCACGTACAGGCCGGGACCAACCTGGCGATAGGTGCGGGAGAACACCTCGCCATCCACCGTGTAGGTGTCGCCGTCGTTGCTGACGATCCAGTCGCCCCGCTTGCAGTGCTGCTGCGCGCCCCATTTGTGGTATGTGAAACCCGTCGTGTCGAGGTCGAGCTGGACGGCCACCACCGGGTGGTCGGTCTTTTTGCGGTAGCGGCGGCGTGTGGGCATGGCAAGGCGGAGACGGCAAACGATCACAGTGTATCGCCTCGAACGCCCAGCCGCAGGGGATCTAAAGTCCGGAACGCTACACCTGTACAAAGTTTTCCCGAGAAGGACTAAGCTTGACTATACGCCTTGGCGCTTGACCGGACGATGGGGCGACGGTGTCATGCTTACCGGCGCCGAAACAACGATACAACAACGAAGAAGGAGGCCGCCATGGGCAAGTACGCGCTGTGCATCGGCATCAACGATTATCCCGGTACCGACAGCGATCTGGCCGGCTGCCTCAACGACGCCGACGACTGGGCCGCGGAGCTGAGGCAGCGCGGCTTCGACGTTCGCCTCATGCTCGACGGCGAGGCCACGCTGGCGGCCATGCGCGAGGCCATGGCGGCGCTGATCCGGCAGGCAAAAAAGGGCGATACCGTGGTCATCACCTATTCCGGCCACGGCACCTGGGTGCCGGACAGCTCCGGCGACGAGCCGGACGGCCGCGACGAGGGGCTGTGCCCCTATGACATCGAACGCGCCGGCCCCCTGCTGGATGATGAAATCCGGCGGCTGTTCTCGGCACGTGCAGCGGGTGTGCGCATCCTGCTCATCTCCGACAGCTGCCATTCCGGTTCGGTCACCCGCGGCCGCGAGGATGACCTCGATGCGGATGCCCCGCGTGCCCGCTTCTTGCCGCTCGAGGCCTGGATGCCGCGCGGCGAACTGCCGGCCGCGTCGGCACGACCGGCCAGACTGGTGGTCGGCCTCGCCCGGGTCGGCAGCGACCTGCTGCTCGCCGGTTGCCAGGATAGCGAATACAGCTGGGACACCCGCTTCCGCGGCCGCCCCAACGGGGCCTTCACCTACTACGCCCTCAAGACATTGCGCGAGCGTAATCCCGCTACCTACGAGGCCTGGTTCAAGGCCATCCGCGAATACCTGCCATCGAGCCGCCTGCCGCAGTCGCCGCAGATCCTCGGCTCCGGCGTCGCACGCCGCTTCCATGTGTTCGAGTAGTGCCGGGCACGTACCCGGCAGACTGACCGGCTGACAACCCACCCCCGACAGGGAGACCGACCATGACGAGCCGAACCTATCTCATCCGTGGCGTGGTACACGAGGCCACCACCCCGCCCACGCGGGACATCGCCGTGTCCGGTCTCCGCCGGCTGGTGCCCGCTACCGCCCGCGAGGCGGGCGTGGGCGAGATCCAGGCCCAGGCCGACGACGTGGTGCGGGTCGAGCTGGAGAACGGCTTCGTGCTCTGGACCCGTGCAGACGACCTGATCCGCGAACGGGGCCGTAAATCCGTCAGCCGCGACGGTGGCGAGGGCTGGGAGATCGACCCCCGGCCGCCGTCCAGCGTGAGTGGTGGCAGCCGCGGCTGGCTCGGTCTGGGCATCAAGAGGCTGGACTTCTTCGGCATCGACCTCAAGGGCAAGGCGGCGCGGTCACTCGGCCTGGGTTTGGAGACAAGGCAGCTGGATGGGCGTGAGCCGGGGCTCTATCGCTGTGCCTTGGCCGATGCCTTCGACCTGACCCAGGAACCGGGCGGCGAGCCCCTGCCTGCCACGCAGGAACCGCTGCTGGTGTTCATCCACGGCACAGCTTCGAGCTGTCGGGGCAGCTTCGGCAAGCTGTGGGATGCGGCCAATACCGCCGGAAAGGCGGCGCGGGAGGCGCTGGCGGCCCGCTACGGTGACCGGGTCTGGGCCTGGGAGCATCGCAGCCTGACCGCAAGCCCGATGGTAGTGTCCCGATTTATGTGCAAAAGCGTTTTCCTGCGCAAACGCGTTGGTTGGTCATGGTAAGAGGTTGATTGTGAAGATCGACCTTGAACCCTTAAGGAGGGCAAACCATGACCACGAGGAAGCGTAATGCGAAGTTGTCGGCAGTGGAAGCGGTCGCGGGCGAGCGCGACCTGATGAAAGCGCTGCTGAAGGAGACATTGCAGGAAGTGCTCGAAGGCGAGATGACCGAATTTCTCGGCGCGGCCCCGGGAGAGCGGACAGAGGGCAGAAACGGCTACCGGGCTGGCTACTA
>CALAMX010000084.1 GCA_937925755.1 uncultured Burkholderiales bacterium | reverse complement strand
AACTCGTGCCCGCGCTCGGCAAGATAGCGGCCAGTCTCGTCGAATAGCTCGGTCGGAAAGGGCCCAGAACCCACCCGGGTGGTGTAGGCCTTGGTGATCCCCAGCACGTAGTGCAAGGTGGCTGGCCCCATGCCACTGCCGGTGGCAGCACCGCCGGCGGTACAGTTCGAGGAGGTGACGAAAGGGTAGGTGCCGTGGTCGATGTCGAGCAGCGTGCCTTGCGCCCCCTCGAACAGCAGGTTCTCGCCGCGGCGGTTGGCCTCATACAGCAGGCGCGGTACGTCGCCGACCATGGGTTTGATCCTCTCCGCCAGCGCCAGGGTCTCGTCCAGGGTCTTGTGGAAATCCACCGTCTCCCACTGGAAATAGTGTTTGAGCACATAGTTGTGGTAGTCGAGCACTTCGCCCAGCTTGGCGGCGAAACGTTCACGATGGAACAGGTCCTGCATGCGGATGGCGCGACGCGCGACCTTGTCCTCGTAAGCCGGGCCGATGCCACGCCCGGTGGTGCCGATCTTGCCCGCCCCCTTGGCGGCCTCGCGCGCGTGGTCGAGCGCCACGTGGTGCGGCAGGATCAGTGGACAGGCCTCGGAGATGGTGAGTCGGCTGACCACGTCGACCCCGTTGCCCTCGAGCATGTCGACTTCCTCGACCAAGGCCTGGGGCGAGACGACCACGCCGTTGCCGATGTAACAGCGCACGCTCTCGCGCAGGATGCCCGAGGGGATCAGGTGCAGCACCGTCTTCTTGCCACCGATGACCAAGGTATGCCCGGCGTTGTGTCCACCCTGGAAGCGCACCACGCCTTGGGCGCGGTCGGTGAGCCAATCGACGATCTTGCCCTTGCCCTCGTCACCCCACTGGGTGCCGATGACCACGACGTTTTTCATGTTTTCCCCTTGATTTCCTTGAATGAGAGAGGCAAGCCCTCAGACGAGCGACCTGATCTGCCACTCGCCCGCCTCGAAGACCAACATGCGATCACAGCCTGATTCGGCGCGGTGAGCCTCCTGACCTGGAAACTCGACCACCACCCGCTCACCCGCTGCCCGCAGCGCATCGATCTGGCGCTTGAGTCCGGCATCTGTGGTGTTCGGGGCGAGGATCCCGCGCTGTGGTGCTGGCACTGACTGGCTGCCCACCACCCGCCGCAGGTCGAGGCTGAAACCGGTCGCCGGTCGCGCCCGCCCGAACTGGGCACCGGCGCCGTCATAGCGCCCCCCAAGTGCGATGGCCTGCGCCTGTCCGCCGGCGTAGGCGGCGAACATGGCGCCGTTGTGGTAGCCATAGCCGCGCAGATCGGCCAAATCCACCAGGATATCGATGCCGGCGTCGGCCTTCGCCAGCTCGCTGAGATCGGCCAGGGCACGGGCGATGTCGGGTAGATCAGGCAATACACGACGGGCGGTCGCTAGGACCCCGACGTCGCCGTAGAGTTCCGGCAAGCGCAGCAGCGCCTCGGCGATTGCCGGCGTCAGACCGCGACAAAGCTGCTCGAGCGCCGGTAGGTCCTTCGCCTGTAAGGTCTGGAACAAGGCCTGCCGCTCCGACTCGGCAACCCCCGAGGCAGCGGCCAACGCCTGGAAGATACCGACATGGCCCAGGCTGACCCTGACCTCGCCCAGACCTGTCTCCTGCAAAGCGGCCAGCAGGAGATCGAGGACCTCGCGGTCGGCCTCGACGCCTGCATGGCCAAACAGCTCAGCCCCGACTTGCAACAGCTCACGCGAGTGAGTGAGCGCCGCCGGTCGGGTATGAAGCACGGCGCCGGCATAGCATAACCGGGTCGGGCCCTGGCGATTCAACAGGTGGGCATCGATGCGTGCCACCTGCGGCGTGATGTCCGCGCGTAGGCCCAGTAGCCGCCCCGACAGGGGATCGACGACTTTGAAGGTCTTCAGGTCCAGATCCTGCGCCTTGCCGGTGAGCAGCGAGTCCAGGTATTCGATCAGGGGCGGACAGACCAGCTCGTAACCCCAGCTGGCGAACAAATCCAACAGGCGACGGCGCAGCGTTTCGACCTGCTGCGCGTAAGGTGGCAGGATGTCCTCGATGTATTCGGGCAGCAACCAAGTATGGTTCATCGCGTGATCACCAGCAGCAGCAAGCCGATCAGCATCGAAGCGAGGCCGATGAAGCGAATCTGCCCGTCCTTGAGCCGGATCATACGGGCAAAGGCCTCGCGCCAGGTCGCTGGCGACACGAATGGCAACATGCCCTCGAGGATCAGCATCAGGGCAAAGGCCGGCACGAGCAGTTCACCCAGACCCACGTCGCTCGGAGGGAGTTACTTGCCGGCTGGGCGTGGCGAGCGCAAGTAGCGGAAGAATTCCGAGTTCGGCTGCAGCACGAGCACGTCGTTTTTGCTGCGGAAGCTCGAGCGATAGGCCTCCATGCTGCGGTAGAAGGCATAGAACTCGGGATTGCGACCGAAGGCCTCGGCGTAGATGGCCGCTGCGCGGGCGTCACCCTCACCCTTGATGCGTTGGGCCTCGCGATAGGCTTCGGCGATGATGACTTCACGCTGGCGGTCGGCATCGGCACGAATCTTCTCTGCCTCGGCGGCACCGGTAGAGCGCAGTTCGTTGGCCACCCGCTTGCGCTCGGCCTCCATCCGCCGGTAGACCGCCTCGCTCACTTCGGTGGGCAGGTCCACCCGCTTGATGCGTACATCGGTCACCTGCACACCGAAGCGACGGGCATCGGCGTCGGCATTTTTGCGCAGCACCTCCATGATGGTGTCCCGCTCACCGGAGACCACGTCGTGCACCGTGCGTTTGCCGAACTCGGCGCGCATGCCGTCGTTGACGGTCTGCGCCAAGCGGTTCATGGCCCTTGCCTCGTCGCCGTTGAAGCTGACGTAGAAGCGCTGCACGTCGATGATGCGCCACTTGACGAAGTAATCGACCAGGACGTTCTTCTTCTCGGAGGTGATGAAACGCTCTGGGGTCGAAGCGTCCAGGGTGAGGATGCGCGTGTCGAAATAGCGCACGTTCTGCAGCAGCGGGATCTTGAAGTAGAGCCCAGGCTCTTTCTT
>CALAMX010000083.1 GCA_937925755.1 uncultured Burkholderiales bacterium | reverse complement strand
CACCGCGGTGGGTGTGGCTGGGATGATCTTCGCGGGCAGCCAGCGCGCCAGCGTCTGGGCGAGACTGTCATCGTGCAGCGGTTTGAGCAGGTAGCCGTCCATGCCAGCCTGACGACAGGTCTCTGCGAAACCGGGCATGGCATTGGCGGTCAGGGCAATGATGGGCAGCCGCCCGCGGCCTGCCTCGGCCTCCCAGGAGCGGATGGCGCGTGTGGCCTGCAGGCCGTCCCAATCAGGCATCTGGCAGTCCATCAGGATCAGATCGAGGGACTCCTGCTGGGCCCGCTCCAAGGCTTCCTTGCCATTGCTGGCGAGCACCACCTCGACGCCGAGATTCTCCAGCATCAATTGGCACAGCTTCTGATTGATGGGGTGGTCTTCCGCCACTAGCACGCGGGTGTTGATGAAGTGGGGGAGGGGCTGCGTTGAGCGAGGTTGGGCCGCGGGCGCCTCGGTGACCTCCAAGGGTAGCGCCAGATGGAAGGCGCTACCCTCACCGGGGCGGCTGTCCACACTCAACTCGCCACCCATGAGCTCGGCCAGTTGCCGGCAGATGGCAAGCCCGAGACCAGTGCCGCCATAACGCCGGGTGGTGGAGCCGTCGGCCTGGGCGAAGGCCTCGAAGATGCGCGCCTGCGCCTCGGGCGCAATACCGATGCCGGTATCGCTCACCGTGAAGCGGTAGCCGTCGCCGTTTGGCAAGTGGATCGGTTCGATGGTCAGACAGACCCGGCCGTGGTCCGTGAACTTGATGGCGTTGTCCAGCAGGTTGAGCAAGATTTGCCGCAGTCGTAGCGGGTCGCCGAGCAGCCATTCGGGGATTTCGGCCCGCTTGTCGAGCCGCAGTTCGAGCCCCTTGGCCTGAGCGCGGGGCGCTTGCAGGGCAATGACGTCTTGCACCAGTTCGTCGAGGTGAAAGGGGATGCGTTCGATGCTCAGCCGCCCGGCTTCGATCTTGGAAAAGTCCAGAAGATCGTTGATGATGGCGAGCAGCGACTCGGCCGAACGTGCCACCGCTTCGGCATACTCACGCTGCCGCGCATCCAGTGGGGTGTCCAGCAGCAGGCGCGTCATGCCGATGATGCCATTCATGGGCGTGCGGATCTCGTGGCTGACGTTGGCGAGGAATTGCGATTTGAGCTGAGTGGCGGCGACGGCAGCGTCGTGCGCGGATTTGAGCGCCGCCTCGGCCGCCTTCTGCTGGGTCACGTCGCGCATGATGGCCTGGATATAGGGTTTGCCGTCGAGATGCATGGCGTGTAGCGTGATCTCGACGGGAAAGAGGCTGCCGTCGCGGCGCCGGCCCAGCCAGTGCATCTGGGCGTGGCCCTCGGCGATGGCCTGACCGATGCTGGCCAGGGCGACCTCGCGCGCGCTGCGTCCGTCGGGCTGGGTCGGCGCACCCAAGTCCTCTGGCCGATGCTGCAGGAATTGCTCCACCGAGTCCATGCGGAACATCTCCAAGGTGGCCGGGTTGCATTCCCTGAAGCCTGCCTCGTCCAGGATGACGATGCCATCGGTATTCGTCTCGAATAGGGTGCGGAACTTGGTGCGTTCGCGGTCCATGGCGGCGGCCAGGCGTTGGGTCCGCCGGACCACCATCAGGGTGACCAGCATTGCCACCGCGACGGCAAAGAAACCCAGGGCCAGCATGAGCATGCGGGTCTGCTCGAAGGCCTGCTGGGCCAAGGTGGTCGCCTTCTGGTTCAGATCGCGTTGGATGGCGATCAGGCTGTCGAGCTCTTGCACCAGCTTGCGCTGCATGGGAATGGCCTGCTGCTGCAGGATACCGAAGGCGAGGAAGGTGTAGCCCTGCATCCCGAGGTCCACCACCTCCTGCATGATGGGGCGGTTTTCCCGGGTGATGGCGTCGATACGCAGCAGCACCGCCTTCTCCTCGGGCAGGGTGAGCATGGGTTCCAGTTTCAGCCGTGTGGCCTGGTAAGCGCCGCCAAAGGCATAGAAGCGCATCATCTCCTGGTCCTTTTCGAACGCGTCGCTCATCACCACGATGGAGAGCATGGAGATGGCACGGTCACGCAGGATGTCGCGCATCTCGCTGGCGAGCCGGGTCTTGAGGTTGTTGACCTCGACGATGGCCTCGAGACGCCGCTTGTTCTCGGCCAGCTCGTGCAGGCCGACTACGGTCTGGCTGATCAGCAGCAGCAGTAAGAGAGCGAAACCGGCAGCCACCGTGAGGGTGAGTCGGCCGGTCGGCATGAGGGGGCGCAGGTTCATGCCGGGAGTGTAGCGCGCCGGCGCATCGATGCGGTCAGTAACCCAGGGCGCGGGCGACCTGGTAGAAAGTGAAACTGACGAGCCAAGCAAGCAGCAGAGGCCAGGTCACGGCCAGCAGGGTGAGGCGCCAGTCACCGCTTTCCTTGCGGATCACGGCGATGGTCGACACACAAGGGGTATAGATCAGGATGAAGAGCAGAAAGCTCATGGCCTGGACGGCGTCCAGGCGTTGGCCCAGGATGCCGGGTAGCTGGTCGGGGCCGGCACCGTAGATCACTGCCAGTGCCCCGATCACCACCTCCTTGGCGACAAGACCGAACAATAGGGCGATGGCCTGCAGGCTGTCGAGGCCAAGGGGTGAGAAAATGGGGGCAAGCCCGTTGGCGAGTCGACCGGCCAGCGTTGCAGGGCCGGCGGGAGGGACGTCGAAGGGGTAGTGGGTCAGAAACCAGACCACGACCACCCCCAACACGATGTAGCCGCCGGCACCGCGCAGGAACTGTAACGTCGCCCGCCAGCCTTCGTAGAACAGAAAGCGCAGGGTGGGTAAGCGGTAGGGGGGTAGTTCCAGCAGGAACGGCTCGCGGTTGGCGTAGCGCCCGCGCCAGATGAAGGCCGTGAACATGGCCAGGAGGATGCTCAGGACGTATAGGCTCAGTAGGACGAGTGGCGCGGTGCTTGGCGAAAAGACGGCAGTGGTGATGAACAGCAGCACCTGCAGGCGGGCGGAGCACAGCGAGAAGGGGATCACCAACATGGTCAGCGCGCGCAAGCCGTGCGAGCGCATGATGCGCGTGCCCAAGATGGCCGGCACGTTGCAGCCGAAGCCCATCAGTTGCATGACGAAGGCGCGTCCATCCAGCCCCAGCCGCTGCATGATGGCATCGACCAGGAAGGCGATGCGGGCGAGATAGCCGCTGTCTTCGATGATGGCGAGGGCGACGAAGAACAGGGCGATGACCGGCATGAAGGTCAGCACCGTGCCCACGCCGTCGTAGAGTCCCTCGGCGAGGAAGCTACGCAATCCGGACGGGAGTCCCCCCATGGCGGGGTCAAGAACGCTGCGCCGGAATTCGCCCAGTAGCCCCTCCATGCCGTCTTGCAGCGGGCTGCCCAGGGCATAGACGGTCTGGAACAGGACGAACAGGATCAAGAGCAGGAGGGGCGGACCGAGCCAGGGATGCAACAGCACGGCGTCGATGCGCTCGCTCAAGGTGGGCGGCAGTCGGATGGGGACATGCACGCTGGTCTGGACGAGCTCATCGAGTGCCTGTTCGATGTGTTGGTCCTCCTCAAGCGCGCGCTTGTCCGCGCGCCTGAGCTCCGGATGGGCCGCAAGCGAGCGTTCGATGGCCTCGATTGCCTCACGATAATGCTGGCCATACTTGGCCGAGAACAGGCGAACGGGCACCCCTAGGGCCTGCTTGAGCGCGGCGGTGTCGATGCGTAGACCTAAGCGTTGCGCCTCGTCTTCCATGTTGAGCAGGAGGACCATGGGCACGCCCAGATGCTGCGCCTGCAGGGCCAGGGCGAGCTGGCGGTCGAGCTGGCCGGCGTTCAAGATCAGCACCAACAGGTTGAGCGGTTGCGACTCGAGAAAACGCCGCACGACCTGTTCGTCTTCCGAGAATCCGTGCAGATTGTAGATGCCCGGCAGGTCTACCACCTCGACCATCTGGCCGGCGAGCAGGACGCGGGCGGAGAGCAGCTCGACGGTGAGTCCGGGCCAATTGCCCACGCGTGCCTTAGCCCCGGTGAGTCGGTTGAAGAAGGTGGACTTGCCTGTGTTGGGCATGCCCAGGAGGGCGATGCGTTTCATGAGGGTGCCGCTTCGCTTCGGGTTGCGTCGGCTCGGACGCAGCCAATCTGGACCATCGGCTCGACGAGGATGCGCGCGGCGTCACTGCGGCGCAGGATGAGGTCGGTGTGGCCGACGCGGACCTGTAGCGGTCCCTGGAGGAGTGAGCGTCGGATCACCCGGATCGCTGCACCCGGCCGCAACCCCAAGCCGACCATGCGGCGGCGGTACTCCTGCCCGACGTCCAGGGTGATGACCTTGGCGTCGGTATCGGGCGGCAGTTCACTCAAGGGGAGGGACATCGCGAGCCTGTTAATCGATAACCATTCTCATCTTAAACCGATCCCCCTGCAATCACAATCTCCGGATGGTCTTATCCAGTGAAAGGGCCCTACGTCACAGCGAATCGAAGCAAATTGGGCAAGGGCGGTCAGGCGGCCGACTCGAGACGTTTCGCCAGCGTGGCGATCGCCGGCGGCCAAGTGCCGTGATCGTTGCCATTGAAGACGATCACGTGCGCCACCTCGTCGGGGGCGAAGGGTTCCAGCTCCTGCAGTTGCTTGTCGAGGACTTCGAGCGTGGCCTCCGAGGCATCCGTCCGTGCCTGCGCGCGTCTTTCCACCCGCGCGCGCAGCACCGCCGCATTGGTCTCGATCGATAAGATGAACCACGGCACGCCGAGTGCCTGGGCGGCGCGGATGAGGGGTTCGCGGTGTTGCCGGCGCAGGAAGGTGGCGTCACAGATGACGAGAAAGCCGGCGTCGAGTAGCCTGCGGCTAAGCGCCTCGATCCGCGCGAAAGTCCGTCGGCTCGCCTCCTCGGTGTAGATGCCGCCGGAGATATGGCTGCTGTCCTCGAGCGGGCCCAGCCCAAACAGGCGTTTGCGCTCGACGTCCGAGCGCAGGCGCACGGCGCCAAGGTGTTCCAGAATTCGTTGTGACAGCGTGGTCTTGCCGCAGCCAGTCACCCCATGCATCAGCAACAGGGCGGGCCGGCGCGGCCGGGTCAGCCGTTTTGCGAACTCAAGATAGTCCATGGCGACGCTGGCGGCAGAGGCATCCCCCTGGCCGGCGCGGATGAAGTCTACCTTGGCACGCACCATGGCGCGATAAACCTGGTAGAAGGCGAGGGCATCGAGCCCCGCGTAGTCTCCGCTGTGCTCCAGCCAGCGGTTGAGCAGCCGCCAGGCCAAATCGACATGGCCGCGGCGCATGAGGTCCATGGTCAGGAAGGCCATCTCGCTCGCCACGTCGATGAAGCGCAGCGCCGGGTTGAATTCGATGCAGTCGAAGATGAGAGGACGGCCGTCGACCCAGGCAATATTGCCCAGGTGCAGGTCGCCGTGGCACTCGCGTACCCAGCCGGCGTTCTTGCGGGCGCGGAAATGGCCTTCGAGGCGGGTGCCCTCGGCTTCACTCCAACGTTCGATTGCCGTAAGCAACGTCAAGGCCGGCGGGGATGGGCGCAGCTCGCGAATCTGACGGAAGTTCTCGCGCACGGGATCCATGACCCGTTCGGGGGTCCCATAGGGGCTGTCCGCGGGCGCCTGCTCGACCCCGGCGTGAAAGCGAGCGACGGTGTCGGCGATGGCATCGATCTGCTCACCTGTCAGCCGCTCGGCGCGGTCCAGCGTCGCCTCGGGGGGAAAGGCGCGCATGTGCACTGCCCAATCCAGGACGAGCCCGGCGCCGCCCAACTGCGGCTGGTTGGGGTCTCCAACCACGGCAACGACGCCGAGATAGGTCTGCGGCGCCAGTCGGCGGTTGAGCCTGACCTCCTCCTCGCAGTAGAAACGCCGCCGCTCCAAGGTACTGAAGTCGAGGAAACCGAGGTCAAGGGGCTTCTTGAGCTTGTAGACGTCTTCTCCGGCCAGCAGCACCCAGGAGATGTGGGTCTCGATCAGGCGGGCGCCAAGCTGCTCGCGCAACCGCTCGACGTGAAGGGGCAGGGCGCTCATCGGCATCAGGCCTTGAACGCTACCACGTGGTCTATGCCCAGGCGGATGCCGATCTTCTCGCCGATGGCGTGGTTGTGGTGGGAGGGCACCAGGGCGAGCACCCGGCCGCCGCGGGGCAGTTTCAGCGTATAGAGGAACTCGGCACCGCGGAAGGCCTTGCGTTCGACCTCGGCCAGCACGGGACTTTCGTCGTCATGGAGGATGTCATCCGGACGGATCAGGACCTCGACACGGCACCCCCGGGCGCAGGCGGCACAGCCGCCCTGGCCGAGGCACTCGCTGGGAATGGCACCATTGAGCACACCCAGCTCGATCTCCACCTGATGGTCGTTCAGCACCACGCCCTCCAGCAGCACCCCTTGGCCGACGAAATCGGCGACGAAACGGTTGGCCGGCTGGTGATAGAGCTGGTAGGGCGTGTCCCACTGCTGAATGCGGCCTTCGTGCATGACGCCCACCACGTCGGCCATGGCGAAGGCCTCGTGCTGGTCGTGCGTGACCATCAGCGCGGTGATGCCCTCGCGTTTGAGGATCTCGCGCACTTCCAGGGCGAGTTTCTCGCGCAGGTCCACGTCCAGGTTGGAAAAGGGTTCGTCCAGTAGCAGCAAGCGCGGCCGTGGTGCCAGCGCGCGGGCCAGCGCCACGCGTTGCTGTTGGCCGCCAGAGAGTTCATGGGGATAGGCCCGTTCACGGCCGGCCAGACCCACGGTGGCGAGCATCTCCTGCACGCGCCGTTCACGGGCCTGACGCGTCAGCTGGGAGAGGCCGAAGCCGACGTTGCCCGCCACGGTGAGGTGCGGGAATAGGGCGTAATCCTGAAAGACCATGCCGATGGCACGTCGCTCCGGCACCAGGGCGTAGCCCGGGGCGCTGACGACCTCGCCGGCCAAGCGGATCTCGCCCGCAGTGGGCGGCTCGAAGCCGGCGATCAGACGCAGCACCGTCGTCTTGCCGCAGCCGGAGGGGCCTAGCAGACAGCCGATCTCGCCCTCGGACAGGGAGAACGATACGGTTTCGAGCACCTGTTTGTCGCCGTAACGGTGGGCGAGGCCGGCGACTTCGAGGACTGCGGTCATTTCGGGGTCTGGACAGAAGGGCTGACGTGGAACGCTGGCACCTCAATATAATAACCCTGTTGCCCGCCCACAGCCTTCCCGCCATGTCACCCCTCGAACCGGCGCGCGCCGGTTGCGCGATCCGCCGCGATCTCAAGCAAAGGACGCGATGCGTAGCCCAGCCACAGAGAAGCGCGGCTGCGGACTCAGCCCCTCAAGGCACGTGCACGGCGGCAGCGTGCCAACCGTCTGGTCATCCATGAAGCAGCGTCTCTCCCCGCTCCTCATCGTCGCCACTGCCCTGGCACTCTTGGTGTCCATGCCGGTGGTGAGCGTCGTCCTGCACGTCTTCCAGCCTGACGAGCAGGGGGTGTGGGCGCATCTCATGGAGACGGTGTTGGCGGATTACATCGTCAACAGCCTGGCGCTCGCCCTGGGCACCGGCCTGGGGGCGGCGCTGTTGGGCACCGGCGCCGCCTGGTGGGTGGCGATGTATCGCTTCCCCGGCCGGGGCGTATTGGAGTGGGCGCTGCTGCTGCCCCTGGCCATGCCGACCTACGTGATCGCCTATGTCTATACCGATTTGCTGCAATTCGCCGGGCCGGTGCAGACCGTCCTGCGCGAGACCTTTGGCTGGCAGCGCGGCGACTACTGGTTTCCAGAGGTGCGTTCGTTGGGCGGCGCCATCATCGTCTTCAGCCTGGTTTTCTATCCATACGTCTATGTCTTGGCGCGCGCGGCCTTTCTCGACCGTTCCGGCAACCTGATGGAAGCGGCCAGGAGTTTGGGCCTGACGCAACGGCAGGCCTTCTACCGGGTGGCGCTGCCGCTTGCCCGCCCGGCGGTGGCCGGCGGTGTGGCCCTGGTCATGATGGAGACGCTGGCCGAGTTCGGCGCCGTGTCTTACTTTGGCGTACCGACCTTCACCACCGGCATCTACCGCGCCTGGTACGCCTTTGGCGACCCGGTCGCCGCCTCGCAGCTCTCCGCCAGTCTGCTGGCACTGGTGCTGTTGGCCTTGATCTTGGAGAAGGCGAGCCGGGGGCGGGCTCGCTTTCACGACAGCGGCGGCCGACCTTACCTCCAGCCCAGGTTGGGCCCGCTGCGCAGCCTGCTGGTGTGGACCGGTTGCCTGATCCCGCTGGCGGGTGGCTTCTTGCTGCCGGCCAGCCTGCTCCTGCGCATGGCCACTCTAGAAGGGGATGTCCAGTTTGGGGAGAAGTACCTCACGCTGGCCGGCAATAGTCTCATGCTCGCCAGCCTCGCCAGTGTGGCCGCCATCGTCGCTGCCCTGCTGTTGGCCTATGCCGGGCGGCTGCATCCAGGCCGGCTCATGGCCGCGGTGAAACGCGTGGCCAGCCTGGGTTATGCCGTGCCCGGCACGGTGATCGCCGTGGGGGCCCTGATCCCGCTCACCGCCATCGATCACGCCCTGATCCTATGGCTGCGGCAGCACTACGGCGTGAATCCGGGGCTCATCATCACCGGCACCGCCATGGCTCTCATCTTCGCCTATCTGGCGCGCTTCCTGGCCGTGGCGCTGAACGCCACCGAGGCGAGCCTCGCGCGCATCCGGCAAAGCTTGGACGAGGCGGCCCGCAGCCTGGGGGCTCGTCAGACCCGTCTTTTTCTCCGCGTGCACGTGCCCCTGCTCTCGGGAGGTATCCTCTCGGGCTTGCTGCTGGTGTTCGTGGACGTGATGAAGGAGCTGCCTGCCACCATCGTGCTGCGCCCGTTCAACTTCGAGACCCTGGCGACTCAGGTCTATATCCTGGCTGCCGATGAGCGCCTGGCCGAGGCCGCCACACCCTCGCTCGCCATCGTTGCCGTGGGCCTGATTCCGGTCATCCTGCTGTCACGCAACATGCGGCGCCGATGAGCGCAGAGGCCCCTGCCTGAACTGGCCCTCGTCTTCAAAAGCGCGGCGTCGGGTAGCAGAGGTTGTTGACCTCGAAAGACAGGCTCATCTGCTCGGTGGTGGGCAGGATGGTGTACTTGACGCCGATGTGTTCCACCCCGGACTTCCAGAACAGACCCAGGACGTTTTTCTCGCCGTTGCTGACGACATGGGTGTTGGCGTAGACCCGGCTGGGCTGACCGTATTTCTGGGTATAGTTGGCAATCACGATGACCAATGCCTTGAGCGAGGGCTTGATGTCCTGTTCGAAGCCGGTGAGCTTGCCCTTGCAGAAACTGAACAAGTAACGACGATTGAGCTCGCTGCTGGTGTCGTAGGCAAGGATGGTCTCGGCCGAGGGCTCCTCGATCTTGTCGAAGTTCCATTGGGTGATGAGCTTTTCCATCACCTCTTTCTTGCCCATGCCGCTTTCGAAGTCGGCGACCTGGAAGGCCAGCGCCTGACCAGACAGCATCAGGCCTGCCAGCAAAAGGGAATGCCTTGGACGTGGGTTTTGGCTCATACGCGGTCGTCCTCTCCATAACCGCCACCGCCCGGGGTCTCCAGCACGAACAGGTCACCGGGATACACGGTGAACTCGGCAATGCCGGGCAGGGGCTCGATTGTCCCGTCGGCGCGCTCGATCCACTGGCGACCGCAGGCACCTGGCCCGCCGCCGTTGAGACCAAAGGGGCAGACCTCGCGGCGCAGCGCCAGAAGGTTGCCCTGAAGTGGCGCGAGAAAGCGCAGCGCCCGTGTGACGCCGTCGCCGCCGTGGCTCCGGCCGGCGCCGCCGGAGCCACGGCGGATGGCGAAACGCTCGACCCGCACGGGGAAGTCGCGCTCCAGGATTTCCGGGTCAGTGAGTCGCGAATTGGTCATATGGCAGTGTACCGCGTCGGTGCCGTCGAAATGCACACCGGCGCCGCTGCCGCCGCAGACGGTTTCGTAATACTGCCGCTCGCCATCGCCGAAGGCCAGGTTGTTCATCGTTCCCTGACCCGCGGCCAGCACGCCGAGGGCGGCGTAGAGGGCATCGACGACGTTCTGCGAGGTCTCTACGTTGCCGGCCACCACCGCCGCCGGCGGGCGCGGGTTGAGCAGGCTGCACGCCGGCAGGTGGATGTCGAGAGGGCGCAACACACCGGCATTGAGCGGGATGTCCTCCTCGATCAGGGTGCGAAAGACGTACAGGACCGCAGAGCGGGCGATGCTGGTCGGGGCGTTGAGATTGCCCTCGATCTGCGGCGAGGTGCCGGAGAAGTCGATGACTGCCCGTCCCCACTTAGGGTCGATGCGCACCGACACTGCGATGACTGCGCCGCCGTCCAGCGGCAGCGTATAGGTGCCGTCTTTGAGCCGTGTCAGCAGCCGGCGCACCACGGTCTCGGCATAGTCCTGCACATAGCCCATGTAGGCGGTGACGGCGGCTTCGCCCACCTCGTCGGCAAGAGCGCGCAACAGACGCTGCCCCAAAGCGCAGGCAGCGACCTGGGCGTGCAGGTCGGCGAGGTTTTGTGCCGGGTTGCGTGCCGGCCAGGGCGGCGCGGTCAGCCAGGCGCGCACGGCAGCCTCTTGAAATAGCCCTGCGCGCACCAGCATGAGCCCCTCGGACAGACAGCCTTCCTCGTCGATGCGGCGGCTAGCCGCCGGCATGGAACCGGGGGCGATGCCGCCGATGTCGGCATGGTGGGCGCGCGCGGCGGTGAAATATAGCAGCCGACGCCCGCTTACATCGAAGCCAGGCATGATGACGGTGATGTCCGGCAGGTGGGTGCCACCGGCATAGGGTGAGTTGAGCAGCCAGGCGTCTCCCGGCCGCAGTTCGGGGCCAAAGCGTTCGAGTAGGCTGCGCACCGCCTCGCCCATGCTGCCCAGGTGGACCGGGATGTGCGGTGCGTTGGCGACGAGATTGCCCTGGGCGTCGAACAGGGCGCAGGAGAAGTCGAGCCGCTCGCGGATGTTCACCGAGCGGGCGCTGGCCGCCAGGGCTGTCCCCATGTCCTCGGCGATGCTCATGAAGCGGCGGTTGAACAAGGTGAGCCAGGCGGGATCGGGGCGCCGAGCATCCGGCCTGGCCTGTGCCGTGTCGGCGGCGGTGAGGACGAGATCGCCCTGTGGGTTGACCGTCAAGGTCCAACCCGGCTCGACGACCGTGCAGGTGTCGGCCTCGACGACGATGGCGGGTCCCACGAGCCGCTGACCGGCGGCCAGGGTTTCGCGGCGATACAGCGGTAGGGTCTGCCAGTGGCCCGCGATATGGAGCGCCGCATCTCCCAGCGGTTCGCCCGCCTGGGTCGGCAGCTGGCAGGGCAGGGCGCTGCCGCCGCCGCTGCGCGCCTCCACCTCGACCGCGGCGCAGGTCAGGGCCTGATCCGGATCGGCAAAACCGAAACGGGCCGCGTGTTGCCGCTCAAAAGCGTGAAGCATCTCGTCGAGGCCCGACAAGGGTACTGCCAGCAGTGTGTCGGCGCGGGCTGGCCGCAGCCAGACACGGACCTCGAACGACATGCCTTCGGCTCGCTCGCCCTGGGCGGCCAGGTCCTGGGCTGCTGCGCCGCGCAGTTCGTCGGCCAGGCTTGCCAGTCGTGGCAGCAAGGAGGCATCCAGGGTGGCCTCCACGGCCTGCTGGCGGATGCTCCGGCGCTCCGCCAGGCCGATGCCATAGGCCGATAGCACTGAGGCATGGGGCGGGACGAGGATGCGGGCCATGTGAAGGCGCGCCGCCACGCGGCAGGCAAGCTGCCCGCCGGCACCGCCGAAGGCGACGAGGGTGAAGTCGCGTGGGTCTATACCACGCGCGAGGCTCACATGGCGGATGGCAGCCACCATGTTCTCGACGGCGATGTCGAGATAGGCCTCGGCCAGCGTCTCGGCGCTGTAATCCAGGCCCAAGGCCTGGTTGACCCTGCGGGCAAGCGCGCTGAAGGCCTCGCGCACGGCCTCCGTATCCAGCGGCTGGCGCCCGTCGGGACCGAAGACGGCGGGAAAGTGCTCGGGACGGATGCGGCCGAGCAAGACATTGGCATCGGTGACGGTCAGGGGACCGCCGTTGCGATAGCTAAGCGGCCCGGGCTGGCTACCGGCCGAGTCGGGCCCGACCAGCAGCCGTTGACCGTCGAAGTGGAGGATGGAGCCACCGCCGGCCGCCACCGTATGGATGGCCAGCATGGGTACACGAATGCGGCAGCCGGCGATCATGCTCTCGGCTCGGCGCTCCAACTCCCCGGCATAAAGGGCGACGTCGGTCGAGGTGCCGCCCATGTCGAAGCCAATCAGGCGGTCGAAGCCGGCCGCGAGGCCTACTTTGACCATGCCGATCAGACCGCCGGCCGGGCCCGAGAGCACGCTGTCCTTGCCCTTGAACTGCGCGGCATCGACCAGCCCGCCGTTGGATTGCATGAATTCCAGCCGAGTGTGGGGCGGCAGATTGCGAATCACTGCAGCCACATGGCGACTGAGCGGTGGCGTGAGATGGGCATCGAGTACTGCCGTCTCGGCGCGAGGGACGAATTTGATGAGTGGGCTTGCCTGATGCGACAGACTCACCTGAGTGAAACCCACGCTGCGGGCGATCTCGCCGGCGGCCAGCTCGTGCGTGGGGTTGCGCCAACTGTGCAGGAAGGCGATGGCGCAGGCACGAAGACCCGACGCGCGTGCCTCGGCCAGCCGCTCGCGCAAAGACTCGGTATCGAGGGCGACGAGCACCGCGCCGTTGGCATCGATGCGCTCGCGCGCCTCGATCACCCGACTGTAGAGCGGGCGGGGCTTGACGATGTGTAGAGCGAAGATCTCGGGCCGGGCCTGGTCGCCGATGGCGAGCTGATCGGCGAAGCCCTCGGTCGTGACCAGTAGCACGGGCTCGCCGCTGCGCGTGAGCAAGGCGTTGGTGCCCACCGTGGTCCCCATCTTCACCGACTCGATCAGGCCGGTGGGGATGGTGGCGTCGTGCGCCAGACCGAGGATCTCGCAGATGCCGGCGGTGGCGGCGTCAGAATAGCGGTTTGGTGCTTCGGACAGCAGCTTGCGGGCGATCAGACGCCCGTCTGGGGCGCGCCCAATGACGTCGGTGAAGGTGCCGCCACGGTCGACCCAGAATTGCCACATGGGGCGGCCGGCCGAAAGTGCGGCTTCAGACGCCACGCAGCAGCTCGTTGATGCCGACCTTGCTCAAGGTCTTCTCATCCACCTTTTTCACGATCACGGCGCAGTAGAGGCTGTACTTGCCGTCTTTGGAGGGGAGGTTGCCGCTCACCACCACGCTGCCGGCAGGCACGCGTCCATAGTGGATCTCACCGGTTTCGCGGTCGTAGATCTTGGTGGACTGACCGATGTACACGCCCATGGAGATCACACAGTTGTCCTCGACGACGACCCCCTCGACGATCTCGGAGCGGGCGCCGATGAAGCAGTTGTCGCCGATGATCGTGGGATTGGCCTGCACCGGTTCCAGCACGCCGCCGATGCCCACCCCACCCGAGAGATGGACGTTCTTGCCGATCTGCGCGCAGGAGCCCACTGTCGCCCAGGTGTCGACCATCGTGCCCTCGTCCACATAGGCGCCGATGTTGACGTAGGAAGGCATCAACACCACGTTGCGGCCAATGTAGGCCCCCTTGCGCACCGCCGCCGGCGGCACCACACGAAAGCCGCCCTCGCGGAAGTCCTTGGAATTGAAGTCGGCGAACTTGGACGGCACCTTGTCGTAGTAGTTGGTATAGCCGCCTTTGATGAAGCTGTTGTCCTCCATCCGGAAGGAGAGCAATACCGCCTTCTTGATCCACTGGTGAGTGACCCAATTCTGCCCCTCGGTGCGGGTGGCCACGCGCAGCTGTCCATTGTCGAGCAGGTCGATGACGGTGAGCACGGCGTCCTTGACGCGCGGCTCCACATTGCGCGGGGTGATTTCGGCGCGGCGCTCGAACGCCTCTTCGATGATGGTTTGCAGTTCCTGCATGGTGGTTCCTCGTCGTGGGCAGTGTAAAAATGCGTTATTTTAGAGCTGTTCGCTGGATCGCTTACTTGCGCCGTGCCTGAGTCACCCCGCGCACATGGGCAACACGCGACAAAAAGCGGGTGAGCTCATCGATGCCGCGCACCTCCAGGGTGAAGTCCATGCGCGCGATCTCGTCCTGTGTCTGGGTGTTCACGCGGATGGCGTTGATGCGCTCTTGGGCCAGGATCTCGCTCACGTCTTTGAGCAGCCCCGGGCGGTCCTGGGCGACGATCTCCACGTCCACGGCGAACACCTCTCCGGCAACCGACCCCCATTCGGCCTTGAGCAGGCGAGCCTGCTGTGCTGGCTCGAGATGGCGGATGACGCTGCAATCGGCGCGGTGGATGGTCACCCCGCGGCCCTGCGTGGTATAGCCGACGATGCGGTCGGGCGGGGCCGGCTTGCAGCAGCCGGCGAGGTGGGTGAGCAGGTTGGCCTCGCCCTCGACCAGCACGCCCGTGGGGCTCGTTTTGCGACTGCGGGTCGTGACCTGCGGTTTGGCCGGTGGAGGCAGGAAGAGCTCTTGCAGGGCGCGGGCGAGCTGGCCGCTGGTGAGGTCGCCGCGGCCAAGTGCGGCGTACAGATCCTCTGGCTTGCCATAGCCCAGCTTGGCGGCGAGCTGATCGAGCTTGACGTTGTTGAGGTTGAGGCGGCTCAATTCGCGGTCGATCTGCTCCCGTCCCTCCTGCACGTGGATGTCGTGGTCGAGCTGCTTGAACCACTGCCGTACCTTGGCGCGGGCGCGCGCCGTGCGAATGAACCCGAGGTGGGGGTTCAACCAGTCGCGGCTCGGGCCACCCTCCTTGACGGTGAGGATCTCCACCCGCTGTGCCGTCTTCAGCGGTGTATCGAGCGGCACGAGCTGGCCGTCCACCTTGGCACCGCGGCAGCGGTGGCCCAGCTCGGTATGCACGGCGTAGGCGAAGTCGATCGGGGTGGCCCCGGCCGGTAAGGCCACCACCTTGCCCTGCGGTGTCAGGACGAAGACCTCGTCCTGAAAGAGTTCATGGCGGAAGTGCTGGGCGAGATCGGCATGTTCGGCCAGATCCGCCTTCCAGGCCAGTAGCTGGCGCAACCAGGCGATCTTGTCGGCAAGCGCCGCGCCCTGTCCCCCCTCCTTGTAACGCCAGTGGGCGGCCACGCCGAGCTCCGCCTCCTGGTGCATCGCAAAGGTGCGGATCTGCACCTCCAGGGCCTTGTTTTCCGGGCCGATGACCGCAGTGTGCAAACTCTGGTAACCGTTGGCCTTGGGCCGTGAGATGTAGTCGTCGAACTGGCCGGGTATGGGCTGCCACAGGCTGTGCACCACCCCCAGCGCGTGGTAACAGTCCTTGACGTCGCGGGTGAGGATGCGCACGGCGCGCACGTCGTAGACATCCTCGAAATCGAGATGCTTCTTGCGCATCTTGGCGAGGATGCTGGCGATGTGTTTGGGACGGCCGCTCACCTCGAAGCCATCGAGTCCGGCGCGGCCGAGCTCTTGCTTGAGCTGGGTGATGACCTGCTCGATGTACCACTCCCGGTCCAGTCGCCGCTCATCCAGCAGCCGGGCGATGTGGCGGTAGGTCTCTGGCTCGAGGTAACGGCAGGCGAGATCCTCCAATTCCCATTTGAGCTGCCAAACCCCCAGCCGATTGGCCAGCGGCGCGTACAGCTCGCGCGCGTCGAGGGCGAGCTTGCGCCGCGCCTCGGGCGCGGCTTGTGCCATCTCGCGCAGGGTTTGCACGCGCTCGGCCAGCTTGATCAACACGACGCGGATGTCGTCGGTCATCGCGAGCAGCATTTGGCGCAGCGACTCGCTCTGATTGGCCTCGCCGGCGAGCGCCGAGAACAGGGCGTCCATGCGGTTGAGCCGCGCTGCCCCGAGGATCAGAGCGGTGAGGCTGGGGCCGAAGACATGTTCGAGTGCCTCGGAATCGAGGGCCGATTCGGGCAGACCGGCCAGCAGGGCGGCGGCCACGGTCTCCGCATCGAAGCGCATTCCGGCCAGGATCGCGGCGGTGGCCAGGGCGTGCTGGGGCAAGGGCGTGCCGCTATCCGTGACGACGCCGCCCGCGTTGGCGTAGAGATAGTTCACCGCCGCGCGCAATAACCCCAGTTTATCCGGGGTGTATTGGGTCGCGAGCGGGGCGAGCCAGCTCTCGGCATCGGCGGGTGCCTGGGCGAGGGCGTGGGTGACCATCAGAGGACTGAGGACAAATGACCGAGGATAGCGCCCTGAGGACCGAAGACCCGCGGATGGAAGGATGTCCAGGATTCCGCAGATCTCTCAGCGACCGCGGTAGCGGTTCACCAGAACTTCCACCACGGCCTCTCGTGGGCGGCGCGGGGGTCCTTGCCGGTCAGGTAGGGGCTCGTGGGGAAGTTTAGTTTCAACACGCGCATGGCGTCGTCGCGCAGGTCACTCAGCCCAAGGCGGTCATAGCTTTGGGCCATCAGGTAGAGCGCTTCCTCCAGAGCGGGGGCCTGGGGGTAGTTCTCGACGACGTACTTGCCGCGGTTGGCGGCGGCGACATAGGCCCCGCGTTTGAAATAATAGCGCGCCACGTGCACCTCGTGGCTGGCCAGGGCATTGACCAAGTAGCGCATGCGCGCCAGGGCATCAGGGGTGTACTTGCTGTCCGGAAAGCGGGTGACGAGTTCGCGGAAGGCCTCGAAGGATTCGCGCGCCGCCTTGGGGTCGCGTTCGCTCATGTCCTGGCGGCCCAGACCGGCCAGCAGACCGCGTTCCTCGACGAAGTTGGCCAGCCCCTTGAGGTAATAGGCATAATCGACATGCGGGTGGTTGGGGTGTAGCCGGATGAAGCGATCGGCGGCAGCGATGGCCGAGGCGGGCTCGTTGTCCTTGTAATAGGCATAAGCCACTTCCAACTGCGCCTGCTGCGCGTAGGGGCCGTAGGGGTAGCGTGCCTCTAGGCGCTCGTAGAGCTGGATGGCGCGCTGATAGTTGCCGTCGGCGAGCTGCGCCTTGGCCTCGCTGTAGAGTTTGCTGGCTGACCAACGACTGGTCTCGTCGCCTTGCTCGGGCAGCAACCCGCAGGCGGTGAGCATGGCGGCGAACAGCATCAGGACTAAAATGCGCATCGTCTCGACCTTGACTGTGGACTTGCTCGATTATACTCGTGACGGAAATTCTGACTCTCACCATTCCCGGCGAGTGTGCCGGCCAGCGTCTGGACCAGAGTCTGGCGCGGCTTTTACCACAACACTCGCGTAGCCGCATCCAGGCCTGGTGCGATGCCGGCGTGGTGAGCCTGAACGGGCGGACCGCCACGCGCAAATCCAAGGTCTATGGTGGCGAGACAGTTACGCTGCAGGTCTTGCCGCATGCCGCGGAGCAGTCGCAGCGCCCCGAGGCCATGGCGCTTGACATCGTCTTCGAGGATGCCGAGGTGCTGGTGGTAAACAAGCCGCCCGGCCTGGTGACACACCCCGGCGCAGGCAACTGGAGCGGTACCCTGCTCAACGCGCTGCTGTATCACTGTCCGGCCTTGCTTAAACTGCCTCGCGCCGGCATCGTCCACCGCCTGGACAAGGACACCTCGGGCCTGCTGGTGGTGGCCAAGACGGTGCAGGCGCAGACGAGCCTAGTGCGTGCACTGCAGGCGAGAACGGTCAAACGGCTCTACTGGGCGGTCGCCCTTGGCCACTTCGCGCAGACCCAGGGCACGATCGAGGCCCCCATCGGCCGCCACCCGGTTCAGCGCACGCGCATGGCGGTCGTGCCAGGCGGCAAACCGGCCGTCACCCACTACCGGGTCCTGCGACAGTACCGCAGCGCGGCTTGGGTCGAGTGTCGCCTGGAGACCGGGCGCACCCACCAGATCCGTGTCCACCTCGCCCACATCGGGCATCCCCTGCTCGGTGATCCGGTTTATGCCACCCGCCGGCATCTTCCCATGCGTTTCCAGCGCCAGGCCCTGCATGCCCGGGCGCTCGCCTTGCAGCACCCCGGCAGTGGGCAGGAGATGGCATGGGAGGCGCCACCGCCGGAAGACTTTCAGCAACTCCTCGCTTGGCTTGAGACGAACGATGTCGGCTGAGTGGATCACACCCGACTGGCCGGCCCCGGCGCGGGTCAAGGCCCTGATGACCACACGACGCGGCGGGGTGAGCCTGCCGCCCTACGACAGCCTCAACCTGGCCAGCCACGTGGGCGACGACCCGCGAGCCGTGGCGGAGAACCGGCGCATCCTGCGCCGCCACCTGCCGTCTGAGCCGCTTTGGCTCACCCAGGTGCACGGGGCTGGGGTGGCCGAGGCTGGACGTGATGCCGCGGGGGTCGAGGCCGATGCCGCGCTGGCGCGTGCGCCGGGTCAGGTATGCGCCGTCCTGACCGCCGACTGTCTGCCTGTACTTCTGTGCGACTCTCGTGCCAGCGTGGTGGCTGTCGCCCATGCCGGCTGGCGTGGCCTCCTTGCCGGGGTGATCGAGGCCACGGTGCGGGCCATGGGCATCGGTCCGGCGCGCGTCATCGCCTGGCTGGGACCGGCCATCGGCCCGGATGCCTTCGAGGTCGGCGAAGAGGTCCGCCAGGCCTTCATCGAACGCGACCCCATCGCCGCTACCGCATTCCGGCCGACCTTGCCCGGGACGCTGGACGGGGCACCGAGAAAATGGCTCGCCGACCTCTATGCCCTGGCGCGTCTGCGCCTGCAGGCATTGGGTGTCGAGCAGGTCTATGACGCTGCGGGCTGCACCTACCGCGAGGTGGAGCGCTTCTATTCCTATCGGCGCGATGGGCGTACCGGCCGCATGGCCGCTTTGATCTGGCTCGAATAGAATAGGGATTTTTTACCTCGACAGGTCCCGTGCGCAGGCAGTCCGCTGTACTGCGCTGACACACCGGTCCCCGCACGGCTTACAACCGCAGGCCGTTGACTGTGCCATGAGCATCTTCCTCTGGATACTGCTGGCCTCCGCCCTGGGCGGCCTGCTCAGCGTGGCCTTTGCCGCGCTGGCGCTGGCCGTGCGCAGCGAGTGGCTACCGCTCATGATCAGCTACGCCATCGGTGCCCTGCTCGGTGCCGCCTTCCTGGAGGTCCTACCCCATGCGATGCAATACGCCGGAGACCCGCAGCGTCTCAGCGGGATGGTACTGGCTGGCATCCTGCTGTTCTTCCTACTCGAGAAACTCGTGCTCTGGCGGCACTGCCATGTCGAGACCTGTGAGGTGCATGGGGCCGAGGCGTTGCCCCCGCCCAGCACCCCTGATCTTCACGATCACGGCCGCTCCGGCTTGATGATCACCGTGGGCGACACTTTCCACAATTTCGTCGATGGCATCATGATCGCCGCCGCCTTTCTGGTCGATGTCCGATTGGGCATCGTCACCACGCTGGCCATCGTTGCGCACGAGATCCCCCAAGAGATCGGCGACTTCCTCATCCTGTTGCACTCCGGCTACAGCCGGGTCCAGGCCTTGGCCCTGAACGTGGTGAGCAGCCTGGCCACCCTGGTCGGCGCGCTGCTCGCCTATTTCGCGCTGTCGCCACTGAGCACTGCTTTGCCCTATATCCTCGCCTTCGCTGCGGCCGGAATGATCTATGTAGCGGTGGCTGATCTGATTCCAGGGCTACATAGACGGGTTTCTCTGCGGCATACTGCAGAGCAGATCGCGTTGATCCTGCTCGGCGTGGCAACGGTATGGTTTGGCGCCGACCTCGCCCAGTCCTGGATCGCCACGGATCTGCACGCTCACTGAGGATACTGGACCGTATGTGTTTGGGAATGCATTCATGAGTATCGAGCTATACAACGATGGCCGGCATGCCTGCCTGATGTTCAACGATCTGGTCGACGACACGGGTAGTGCGGCCGTGCAGGCCAACCAGTTTCTCATCGTCACCAACGGCGAAGGCGCCCTGATCGACCCGGCCGGCAACATGACCTATAACGCCCTGATCGTGGCCATGAACAAGTATTTCCCGTTCAAGCGGCTCAAATACCTGTTTGCCTCGCATCAGGACCCGGACATCGTCGCTTCCCTCAACAAATGGATGATGATGACCGACTGCACGCTCTACGTGTCGAAGCTATGGGAGCGTTTTGTGCCCCATTTTTGCACCTTGAATCGCACGGAAGGGCGTATCTTTGGTATCCCTGATGAAGGCATGCGCATCTATCTGGGGGACACCGCCCTCGTCGCCTTGCCGGCCCATTTCCTGCATGCGGAGGGTAACTTCCAGTTCTATGATGTGCGCTCCAAAATCCTCTTTTCTGGGGACATGGGGGCATCCCTCGTACCGCACGAGCAGATAGAACGGCCCATCACGACGAAAGCGGAGTTTCTGGCGCATCTGCCGAACATGGAGGGTTTCCACCGCCGTTACATGGTCTCCAACAAGGTCTGTCGGCTGTGGGCGAACATGGTCCGCCAGCTCGACATCGACAAACTGGTGCCACAGCACGGCCGCTATTTCCAGGGCAAGGAAGCCGTCGGCGCCTTCCTCGATTGGATCCAGGACCTCCAGTGCGGGGTCGATCTCTTCAACCAGGACAACTACCGTCTGCCGGCGTGACGGCTCCACCCAAGGTCGGCTTCGTATCCCTCGGCTGCCCCAAGGCCACGGTGGACTCGGAGCGCATCCTCACCCAGTTGCGCGCCGAGGGCTACCTCACAGTGCCGCGCTATGCCGACGCCGACCTGGTCATCGTCAATACCTGTGGCTTCATCGACGCCGCCGTAGACGAGTCGCTGGAGGCGATCGGTGAGGCCCTACGCGAGAACGGGCGGGTCATCGTCACCGGCTGCCTGGGTGCACGCGCCGCCCTGGTGCGCGAGCGACATCCGCAAGTCCTCGCGGTGACCGGCCCACAGGCGACTGAGGAGGTCCTGCGGCACGTGCATGCGGTGCTGCCGAAACCGCATGACCCCTATACCGATCTCATCCCACCCGGTGGGCTCAAGCTCACTCCCCGTCACTATGCCTATCTCAAGATCTCCGAGGGCTGCAACCATCGTTGCAGCTTCTGCATCATCCCCAGCCTGCGCGGGGATCTCGCCTCACGCCCCGTCGGCGAAGTGCTTGACGAGGCCGAGGCACTGGTCAAGGCGGGGGTCAAGGAACTGATCGTCATCTCGCAGGACACCAGCGCCTATGGGGTGGATCGCAAGTACCGCACCGGTTTCTGGCAGGGCCGCCCGATCAAAACGCGCCTTTTGGATCTGGTCCAGGAGCTGGCGAAGCTGGGTGTATGGGTGCGCCTGCATTACGTCTATCCCTATCCAACGGTCGACGCGCTGGTCTCCCTCATGGCCGAAGGCAAGGTGTTGCCCTATCTCGACGTGCCCTTCCAGCACGCAAGTCCCCGTATCCTCAAGGCCATGCGCCGGCCAGCGGCGGCCGAGGATACCTTGCGCCGCATCGAGCGTTGGCGAGCCATCTGTCCTGAGCTTGCCATTCGCAGCACCTTCATCGTCGGTTTTCCGGGCGAGACGGAGGACGATTTCCAACAGCTACTCGATTTCCTGAGCGCCGCCCAGCTCGACCGGGTGGGCTGCTTCGCCTATTCGCCAGTCGAGGGAGCCGCCGCCAATGCGCTGCCAGATCCTGTGCCCGATGCCGTCAAAGAGGAGCGGCGCGCCCGCCTCATGACACTACAGGCGCAGATCAGCAGGCAGAAACTCAAACGACGCCTGGGCCGGGAGATGGAGGTCCTCATCGACGCGGCCGATGGCCGCCGCGCCATCGGCCGCACCTATGCCGATGCCCCGGAGATCGACGGGGTGGTGCACATCGCCCAAGGCCATGATCTCAAGCCTGGTGAGCGCGTGCGCGTGCGCATCAGCCGCGCAGATGAACACGATTTGTGGGGCAAACCCCTCCATGACTGAGATCTGGAGGCCGCATGTGGTGGTGGCCGCCGTCATCGAGGCGGACGGTCGTTTCTTGTTGGTCGAGGAACACACGGAGGAGGGCCTGCGTTACAACCAGCCGGCCGGTCATCTGGAGGTGGGCGAGACGCTGATCGAGGCCGTGCGGCGTGAGGTATTCGAGGAGACCGCACACCATTTCGAACCGGATGCCCTATTGGGGGTGTATCGCTGGCATGCCCCCGCGCGCGACCGCACCTATCTGCGCTTTGCCTTCGTCGGTCAGGTCACCGGCTATGACCCCACCGCGCCCCTGGATCGTGGCATCCTGCGCGTGGCCTGGATGACGCCGGAGGAGATCGACGCCGTCGCTGTGCGGCACCGCAGCCCATTGGTCGCACGCTGCATCGCCGATTACCACGCCGGCCGACGTTATCCGCTGGAGTTGCTCAACGACCTCGGCGCTCGATGAGCCGCATCCGCCAGACCCTTGCTTCCTCCCTCATCGTTCTATGAGTCGCATCGTCGTTGGTCTGTCCGGTGGCGTCGACTCCGCCGTCACCGCTTGGCTGCTCAAACGTCAGGGCCACGAAGTGATCGGCGTGTTCATGAAAAACTGGGAGGACGACGATCAAGACCCGAACTGTCCGGCGCGGCAAGACTTCCTCGACGTCCTGGCCATCGGCGACGTGTTGGGCATCGAGGTCGATCTGGTCAACTTCAGCCGCGAATACCGCGAGCGTGTGTTCGCCGACTTTCTGGCCGAATACCGGGCCGGCCGCACCCCGAACCCGGACGTGTTATGCAATGCCGAGATCAAGTTCAAGGCCTTTCTGGACTACGCCTTGAGCCTCAAGGCCGAGGCCATCGCCACCGGTCACTATGCGCGGCTCGCCGGCGCGCCCGGGGCACGGCGCTTGATCAAAGCGGTTGACTCGAACAAAGATCAGACCTATTTCCTCTACCGACTCAACCAGGCCCAGCTCGCGCGAGCCTTGTTCCCCTTGGGGGAATACACCAAACCACAGGTGCGGGCGCTGGCGCGGGAGATCGGCCTGCCGGTAGCGGACAAGCGGGATAGCACCGGCATCTGTTTCATCGGCGAGCGGCCTTTTCGCGAATTCCTTCAACGCTATCTGCCCGTCGAGCCAGGACCCATGGTCACCCCCGAGGGTCGCGTGGTGGGCCAGCACCAGGGACTCATGTACTACACCCTGGGGCAGCGCAAAGGTTTGGGGATCGGTGGCCTGAAGGAGGCGCGGCAAGGCGAGCCTTGGTTCGTCGCCGGCAAGGACCTGGCGCACAACCGGCTCATCGTCGTGCAGGGCCACGACCATCCCCTACTCCTGAGCCAAACCCTGCGGGCTGCCGATCTCGCCTGGATCGGGGCGCCACCGGTGGCGGGCGGCCGTTACACGGCCAAGACCCGCTACCGGCAGAACGACGCGGCCTGTGAGGTGGTTCATGTCGATTCACACACGCTTGAGTTACGTTTCGATGCGCCCCAATGGGCGGTCACACCCGGTCAGTCGGTCGTGCTTTACGAGGGGGAGAACTGTCTGGGCGGCGGTATCATCCAATCCACATGAATAGGCGCGAGAATTCATAAACAACTCTAGATAAGAGAGGCAACACGATGTTGCGTCGAGATTTTCTCTGGTTGCTGCCTGGCCTGGGTATGGGTGCCTGGCTCTCCGGCTGTGCTACCGATCCGGTCACTGGACGCAAGACCCTGGTGATGATGGGCAAGGAGCAAGAGATCGCCCTTGACCGCCAGCATTCGCCACACCAATTCTCCGAAGACTATGGCGTATCGCAGGACGGTCGCCTGAACGATTACATCGCCGGCGTCGGCCGCCAGCTCGCCAGCCGCTCGCACCGGCCGAACATGCCCTACAGCTTCCGGGCGGTGAATGCCAACTACGTCAATGCCTATGCCTTCCCTGGCGGTTCCATCGCCGCCACACGCGGCATCCTGCTGGAGCTGGAGGACGAGGATCAGCTCGCCGCCCTACTCGGCCACGAGATTGGGCATGTCAACGCGCGGCACTTCGCCGAGCGGCAGGCAAAAGGGACCTTGGTGCAGATCGTCGCCCTGGGGGTTGGCATCGCCGCCGCCGAGAAAAACCCGGCCTATGGCGAGCTGGCAGGGCTGCTCGGCAACCTGGGCGGCGGTGCACTGCTCGCGCACTACAGCCGTGAGGACGAGCGCGAGGCAGACGCCCTGGGCATGGAATACATGGTACGCGCCGGATACAACCCGCAAGGCATGGTCGACCTCATGGCGCTGCTCAACCGCGAATCGAAGCGCAAGCCCAACGCGCTGGAGCTGATGTTCTCCACCCATCCGATGAGCGCCGAGCGCCTGGAGGCTGCGCAGCAGCGCGCCGCCAGTCAGTACGCTGAGGCCAGCCGGCGTCCGCGCAGTCGCGAACGTTACCTCGACTCCACCGCCCAGCTGCGCCGGCTTGCACCTGCCATCCAGGAACAGCAGAAGGCCGAGGCGGCGATGGCCAAGAAGGCGTTCTCCACAGCCGAACAGCATCTGCGCAGCGCGCTCGTCCTTGCTCCGGATGACTACACGGGACTTATCCTCATGGCCAAGACACAGATGGCCCTCAAGCGCCCGCAGGAGGCCGAGCCTTACCTCATGCGCGCCAAGGCGGTCTATCCCGGCGAGGCCCAGGCGGTGCACCTCTCCGGTATCACCAAACTCCAGTTGCAGCGGCCCGAGGAAGCATTGGCCGAGTTCCAGGCCTATGAACGGCTCCTGCCTGGTAACCCGAATACGACCTTTCTGCAGGCCTATTCGCTTGACAGGATGCAACGCCGGGAGGCCGCCGCGCAGGCGTACTACCGCTATCTGCAGATGAGCCGGCAGGGACCGCAAGCGCAGTATGCCTTGAGCCGGCTCAAGGCCTGGGGGATGGTCAAATAGGCCAGTCGCCTCATTTCTTCTTGTTGACCGCCTGATCGATCACGCGCGCCGCCCAGTCCTTGGCGCCGAGGCCGAAGGCGATGGCGAAGGCCAACCCCAGGGCGCCGAAGGCGATGGTGAAGGCGGCGGTAATGAGCTCGCTGGCGATTTGCAATTGTTCGAGCGCGACGAAGAAGACGAAGACCATCATCGCGTATTCCGAGAAGGTCGATACCGTCAGCGCGCCGGTGAAACCGATGTTGTTGAGCCAGGCGAAGACGATGCGGTTGATGAAGCGGGCCAGGATGGTGCCGAAGACCAAGACCAGGATGGCCACAATCACGTTGGGGATGTAGAGCACCACCTTGTTGAACAGGTCGGCCACCATGTGCAGTCCGAGCGAATTGGCCACGGTGACGATCATCACCAGGATGATCAACCAGTAGATCAAATTGCCCAGCATGCCGGAGACGGAGACGTCGAGGTCCGCCTGTTTGAGAAAGGCCTCCAGCCCGGAGCGTTCGGACACCCGGTCGAACTTGAGCAGGCTCAGCAGCCGCAGGATGCCGGTACGGGCGAGCTTGGCCAGAAGCCAACCGATGAAGAGCAACACCAGCGCAACCAGGAGTTGGGGGATGAAGCGCGCGAGCTCGCTCCAAAAGGAGGTGAATGAGGCGACGAATACGTCCAACTGTTGCTCCATGATCTATCCTCTGTTGGCTAGAGATGTGGGTCAGTGTTGCGACGACCGGTGGTCGAGCGGCCTGATCTACACTGTGGCCTAAGCTCAATTGTAGCGGTTCGCTTGGATCGGGGCGGGTCGGTGGCGCGGTGGTCTATGGGGAGAATGCCTCGCGGTTGAGAAGGAAGACGGTGTCCTCGCCACCTTCCACCTCGGGCCAGACGAAAGGCAGGGTAGG
>CALAMX010000082.1 GCA_937925755.1 uncultured Burkholderiales bacterium | reverse complement strand
GTGCCGGGCAATGGCATTGGCCAGTCGCAAGCGAGCGTCGAAGTCGAGCTCGAGCTCGGCGGCGTCAACGTGCAGGGTCTTCATCTCAAGAGGCTTCGAGCAAACGTTTCAGTTCGTAGAGACAGTCCAGGGCCTGGCGCGGGGTCAGCGCATCTGGGTCGATGGCGGCGAGCCGCTCGAGCACCGGGTGAGAAGCGGCAGGCGGGGGGAGATTGGCGAACAGGTCGCCTTGCCCGGAGATGGCGACTTGCTGGTTTTCGAGCTCCATGAGCTTGCGCCGTGCGGTGCTGATCACCGCCGCCGGCACGCCCGCCAGCCGCGCCACCTGCAGCCCATAGCTCTGGCTGGCGGGGCCCTCTTGCACGGCGTGCAGGAAGGTGAGCTCGCCGCCGGCCTCCACCGCGTCCAGATGGACGTTGGCAATGGTTTTGTACGCTTGGGCGAGTTGGGTGAGCTCGAAATAATGGGTGGCGAACAGGGTCGGGCAACGGATCCTCTCGGCGAGATGGCGGGCCACTGCCCAGGCGATGGAGACGCCGTCGAAGGTGGAGGTGCCGCGGCCGATCTCGTCGAGCAGGACCAGGCTCTGTTCGGTGGCGTAATTCAAGATGCCGGCCGTCTCGGTCATTTCCACCATGAAGGTGGAACGCCCGCCGGCTAAGTCGTCGGCGGCGCCGATGCGGGTGAAGATCTGGTCGATGGGACCGATCGTGGCCTGTTGCGCTGGCACGTAGAGGCCGCAGCAGGCCATCAGCACGATGAGCGCCGTGGCGCGCATGTAGGTGGACTTGCCGCCCATGTTGGGGCCGGTGATGATGAGCATGCGTCGCGCCGGGGTGAGCGCCACGTCGTTGGGGATGTAAGCCTCGACCCGGGTTTCGACCACTGGATGACGCCCGGCGACGATGTGGATGCCCCACTCTTCGCTGTAGGTCGGGGCCACATAGGCGCGTTCGGCCGCCAGCTCGGCCTGCCCGGCGAGCACATCGAGTTCCGCGACCGTGCGGGCGAGGCGCTGCAACTGCGGGATGTTCGGAGTGAGGCTGTCGAGGAGGGCCTCGTAGAGCAGGCGCTCGCGCGCCAAGGCCCGCTCGGCGGCGGAGAGATAGCGACTCTCGAAGTCTTTGAGTTCGGGGGTCAGGTAGCGCTCGACGTTCTTGAGCGTTTGCCGGCGGTGGTAATCGGCCGGTACGCGGTCGGCCTGGGCGCGCGTGACCTCGATGTAGAAGCCGGAGACCTTGTTGTACTCGACGCGCAGGTTGGCGATCCCGGTGCGCTCGCGTTCACGCGCCTCGAGCTGGAGCAGGAACTCGCCGCAGCCTGACTGTAGCCGGCGCAGCTCGTCTAACTCGGCATCATAACCGTCGTTGATGACGCCGCCCTCACGCAACTGGGCGGCCGGCTCCGGCAGCAAGGCCTGGCTGAGCTGCTTGACGATCCCCTCGGGCGGTTGCAAGCCGGCGGCGAAGCCGGCCAGCGGCTCGTCGGCGGTGGCCAGCACCTCGCTGAGCGTCGGCAGCCGCGCGAGGGCGTCGCGCAGACCCGCCAGTTCGCGGGGGCGGACGCTCTTCAGGGCAATGCGGGCGGTGATGCGCTCGATGTCCGCCATCCCTTTGAACGTGGCGCGCACTTGTTCGCGTAGGCGCGCGTCCTCCCGCAAGGCGCCGAGGACGGCCAACCGACGACGCAAAACCGCTCGATCGCGCAAGGGGTGGTGCAGCCAGTGCCTGAGCAGCCGGCTGCCCATGGCGGTGACCGCGCGGTCGAGCTCGGAGAACAAGGTGGGCGCGGGCTCCCCGCGCAAGGTCTCGGTCAGTTCCAGGGTCCGGCGGGCGGCGGCGTCCAGCCCGACATAGCTGTCGTCGCGCTCCAGGCGCAGGCGGGTGATGTGGGGCAGGGCCTGCTGCTGGGTCTGGCGGACGTAGTCGATGAGTAGCCCGGCTGCGGCCAGCACGCCAGGGCGATCCTCGACGCCAAAGGCGTCGAGGGCGTGGGTGCCGAAGTGTTCGTTGAGCAGCCGGCGGCCGCGCTCGGCATCGAACTGCCAGGTCGGTCGCCGGGTGAAAGCCGTCCGGCATGTCGCGAACGCCGGGTGCTGCCAGTCCTCGGGCAGCAGGATCTCGGCCGGTGCCAAACGGGCCAGCTCCGCCGCCAGTCGGCCGGACGGGATCTCCGTGGCGCGGAAGTCGCCGCTGGCCAACGTAAGCCAGGCAAGCGCGAGCGCCGACTTCGTGGGCACGAGGGCGAGTAGCACGGCGTCGCGCTTGTCCTCCAGTAGCCCCGCCTCGGTGAGTGTCCCTGGCGTGACGATGCGCACGACCTTGCGCTCCACCGGTCCCTTGCTGCCTTTGGGGTCGCCGATCTGCTCACAGATGGCCACCGACTCGCCGAGCCGGATGAGCCGCGCCAGATACTGTTCCACTGCGTGCACGGGCACGCCCGCCATGCGGATCGGCTCGCCGGCCGAGGTGCCGCGGGTGGTCAGCGTGATGTCCAAGAGCTGTGCCGCCCGCTCGGCGTCCTCGTAGAACAGCTCGTAGAAGTCGCCCATGCGGTAGAACAGCAGCATGTGCGGATACTGCGCCTTGATGCGCAGATACTGCTGCATCATGGGGGTGTGCTGGTCGAGGCGGTCGGTCGTGGCGGGTAAGAGCTGCGGCTTCACGTCGGCTGCAGGGGGTCGAAGGCCGTGGCGAGGAGAGCGCCCGAGCGAGTGCTAGTTTACGCCCAAAGTCACCTGGGCGACCCGGGTCGCCCAAGGGCGCGGGCCAAATCATCCAACGACCGCTTGCCTTGGCCGGCTGGGCGGTATGCGCAAGCTTGCCGTAGTGTCGGTCCTCGGCAGTGCCTGTATCGTTGAGACCCATTCGACTCGAACGGCTCCATCTTGCATAATCCCGACAAAAAAACGCCGACTTGGATGAACGAGGGGACCCAATCCCGGCTGCCCGACCCGCGGCTGAGCATAGGCCGCTATCGCGCCCGTTTCGCGGCCGAAGCCCCCGTGCACATGGGCGAATTCCCAGGCTCCGCCTGGCGCGGCGCCCTGGGTCATGCCCTGAAGCGCACGGTATGCGTCACCCGTCTGCCACAGTGCCGGGCCTGCGCCCTCTACCTGTCCTGCGCCTACTCCTATTTCTACGACACGCCACCGCCGCCTGGCGCGACCAAGATGCGCCGCTACGAGACGGCACCGCATCCCTTCGTCCTGGAGCCGGGTCAGGTGCATGCGCAGACCTACACCCTTGGCTTCACCCTCGTCGGCCAGGCCAACCGGCATCTCGCCCTGTTCATCCACGCCCTGGCCCGTGCCGCCGAGGGGCCGCGCGGCGTGGCCGGTAATCGGCTGCCCCTGGTTGCCGTCGATCAGGAAGTATTCGTGGGCGGCGAACGATGGGAGACCATCCACCGGCCCGGGGAGCCCCTCGATGCACGCCCGGTCGCCTCTCCGGTGCCGCCTCCAGCACCAGCCACCTGCCGCATCGTGCTGCTCACCCCCCTGCGCGTGAAGCGTGAGGGTCGCCACGTCGGCCCGGAGGAATTCCGCTTCGCCGACCTGTTCAGCAACCTGCTGCGGCGGGTGTCCATGCTCACTGCCTTCCACACCGACACCCCGTTGGAGACCGACTTCCGCGCCCTGATGGACGCCGCACGCCAGGTCGAGGCCAGAACCACCCTGGTCTGGCAGGACAAGACCCGCTATTCCCACCGCCAGAAGGCCGCCATGCGACTGGGCGGCGTGGTGGGACGCATCGATCTGGCGGGTGCCGACCTCGCTCCATTCTGGCCCTATCTCTGGCTCGGCCAATGGCTGCACGCCGGCAGCGGCGCCACCATGGGGCTGGGCCACTACCGCCTCGAGCCCGCAAGCTTGCCGGCTCATCCAGCGAGCCGGGATGGATCGACAATGGGGGTCATCGAGGAGACACCGCCATGACACCCAATCCGCCCCACGCCTATCCACGCCGTATCCTGCTCGCGGTGACCGGCCTCACGCCACAGGTGGTCACGGAAACTCTCTACGCCCTGATCCACGCCGAGCCGGCCTTCGTCCCCACCGAGGTGCGGCTGATCACCACCCGCGAGGGTGCCGAGCGCGCCCGGCTCGCCTTGCTCTCGGACGAACCCGGCTGGTTTCATCGCTTCTGCCGCGACTTTGGCCTAAGTGGTATCGCCTTCGATGCCTCGCACATCCAGGTGCTCACCGATACACAGGGCAAACCCCTCGACGACATCCGCAGCCCCGCAGACAACCGCTTGGCCGCCGATCTCATCAGCGAGACCGTGCGCGCCCTCACCGCCGACCCCTCAAGCGCCTTGCATGTCTCGCTGGCGGGCGGGCGCAAGACCATGGGCTATTACCTGGGCTATGCCCTGTCCCTCTACGGTCGCCCGCAGGACAGGCTTTCCCACGTCCTGGTGAGCGAGCCTTTCGAGTCGAGTTGGGATTTCTTCTACCCCACGCCTTACGAGCGGGTGATCCAGACCCGCGAGCAGCGGCTCGCCAATTGCCGCGAGGCGCGCGTGACTCTGGCCGAGATCCCTTTCGTGCGCCTGCGTGAGGGGCTGCCGACGCGCCTGCTCGATGGGCAAGCCGATTTCTCCGAGGCGGTAGATGCCGCCAATCGCGTGCTGGCCGATCCGCTGCTGCGGCTGAGAAAGGCCGATGCCGTGGCCTATGCCGACGGCGAGCGCATCGACCTGGGCACAACCGAGTTTGCCGTGCTCTACTGGCTCGCCTGTCGCGCCCGGACTGACGAGCCGGAAGTCGACTGGACTCGGCCCGAGGTAGCCGATGACTTTCTGCGACATGCGCGCCAGGTCATGCACCCGGCGAGCGCCGACTTCGAACGCCTGGAAAAGGCCGTGACCTGGCGCAAGGACGACCCCAAGGCCCTGGGCGAGTATTTCGAACCGCAGAAAAGCCGCATCAACAAGGCCTTCGCCAGGGCGTTGGGCGTGCCCGTGGCGCAACGCTACCAGATCCGCCGCACCGGCCCGCGCGGCGCCAGCCGCTACGCCCTACCCCTTGGCGCGGCGCAGATCCAACTCGAGGCGTGAGACACGTGCGACTGCGTCATCCCCGGCATGCAGCGCGGTCACGCGCCAACACATCTCGAGGCACGGGATATGCTGCCCGCCTTTTCCTGGAGGAGGGGAAGGTCCATGGTCAGGCCCTTGCGCAAGCTTGCGGCGCGCCTGTCGCACCGGAAGATCCGGTATCGTGCAGATGACCGCTGGGAGAAAAACCATGAAACGACTCGAATACACCCTTCGCTTCAACACCCCTGCCTTTCTCGGCAATGCCGAGCAAAACGGCCAGTGGCGCACGCCGCCGATCAAGGCGCAACTACGACAATGGTGGCGCGTGGCCTATGCGGCGGCCAAAGGCTACCGTGTCCGTGTGGCCGACATGCGCCGTGAGGAGGGCCTGCTGTTCGGCAATGCGTGGTTGGAAAACGAATTTTGCAAGAGCCTGGTGCGAATCCGGCTAGAGCGATGGGACGAGGGGGCGCTAAAAACCTCGAACTGGCCTGGTGATGACACCGTGACCCACCCGGAAGTTAGGAACAAAGAACAAAAACTTGTCCCAATCGGCAGTGCTCTTTATTTGGGCTTTGGTCCATTGATCTACAACAACGTGAAACGTACCACGTCCCTGAAAGCCAACGCCGCCATCCAGGCCGGCGAGGCGGCCACTCTTGCCATCGCTTACCCAACTACCCATGCAAACGCAGAACTCAAACGCCTGATCGAAGCTAATGCCCCGCGGCTTGAGCGCACACTCTGGCTCATGCACTGCTTTGGCGCCCTGGGCGGCAGGAGCCGCAACGGCTGGGGTTCCTACGCTCTGGACCCGCACCCCTCGGCAAATGACGGGGGCGAGGCGCAAGCGCTACCACTGCGCCTCTGGCGCGACTGTCTCGACCGCGACTGGCCGCATGCGATCGGCCAGGATGAGAAGGGCGCGCTCATCAGGCAGACCGCGCCGCACGCAGACTGGAAGTCATTGATGAAGACGCTGGCGATCATCAAGATCGGACTGCGCACGCAATTCGTCTTTACCACCGGAAAAAATGCGCCGACTCCCGAGCCGCGGCACTGGCTGAGTTACCCGGTTACCAACCACTCGGTCGCTGCCTGGGGCAACAACGCCCGCCTGCCCAACCAACTTCGCTTCAAGGTCCGTCGCACACCGGACAACAAGCTCATCGGCGTGATCTTTCACATGCCGCATCTGCCGCCGGCGGCTTTCCGACCCAACCTCCCCGCCATCCAGGGCGTC
>CALAMX010000081.1 GCA_937925755.1 uncultured Burkholderiales bacterium | reverse complement strand
CGCAGCCGCTGGCCGAGGGCCAAGTTCTTGTCCACGGGGTGGTCGCAGTCGGACTTCGTAGCCTCGGGCAAGCGGTTGTTGAGCATCATGTCCCGCCAGGCCTGGGCGCGATCCTTGCTACACCAGACCAGCTTGCTCTTGCGACCGGCGTCTGGGTGCATGGGCAGGGGATAAGGGAACATGTAGAGGGTGACGTCCTTCAGCTTCGCCAGTTCCTGCTCGACCTTGCGGCAATAAGGGCAGTCGGGGTCGGAGAAGACCGCCAGTCGCCGCGCACCATTGCCCTGCACGATCTTGATGGCCTGGTTGAGCGGCAAACTGTCGAATTGCACGGCGGTGAGCTTGTCCATGCGCTCGCCGGTCAGGTTGCGCTGGCGTTTGACGTCCAGCAGCTCGCCGACGAGGAGATATTCACCCTTGCCGCTGACATAGACCACCGCGGGCCCACGGGGGCCCTCCACCACCACCTCGAAGAGATCGGCAAGCGGCGTGCGACTGATGCTGACGACCTTGGCCTCGGGGGCGAGGGTCTGCACAGCCTGGCGAATGTCCTTCTCAGCGGCCAGTGCAGGCAAGGAAAGGAGGCCGGCAAGGCATAAAGTCCACTTGTGTTTCATGGGTTTCCTTTCGGTTTGGGCGTGAGCCAACGCAAGCGGGTCATTGCACCGCGTGGCGGATCAATGCCTGTTTGAGCCAGCCCTGCGCGTCGGTGAGTGAGAGACCTCGGTTGCGCAGCCACGCCAGCGCCTCAAGATCGTTGTTGAACAGCTTCTTGAGCCCGCCGGTGGTGAACTGCATGGTGCTCACGTCCTCCACCCGGCGCAGGGCATAGGCTTGGAGTCGACGCGGCTCGCCGGGGTTCCCGCCGTCGGCCAGCATCGCCGCGAGCAGCCGCGCGTCGCGAAAACCCAGGTTCACCCCCTGTCCGGCCAAGGGATGCACGCTGTGGGCGGCATCACCGATCAGCACCAGGCCCGGCCGCACCCACTCGTGTGCGCGCCGGCGCTTGAGCGGGAAGGCCGCTGGCGGGGTGATCGGGGTGAGGCGTCCCAGGGTGTGCCTGCCCGCGGCCGCCACCGCCTCCGCCAACGCTTCTGGCGACCAGGCCAGCCGCTTTGGCACATCCGCGTTGCGGCTCGACCAGACGATGGAGATGCGCCGGCCTGGCAGTGGCAACCAGGCGAGTACCCCGTCGCGGCGGAACCACTGGAAGGCGATGCCGCGGTGCGGCCGCTCGCACTCGAAGTTGGCCACCACGCCGGACTGGTCGTAGTCTTCCTCATCGAGCGCGATGCCGGCCTGGTGTCTAAGCCAAGAATGGGCCCCATCCGCCCCTACCAGCAAGCGGGCGGCGATTCGTCGGCCGTCGACGAGCAGCAGACGGTGGCCCGCCTCGCCCCAAGCCACCGCCTCGGCGCGGCCCTCAAGGAGGGTCACGCCAGCGGCCCTCGCCGCCTGCCACAGGGCGTATTGCAGACGGCCATTCTCGGCGATCCAGGCGAGCTCCGGCAGCCCGGCGTCGAGGGCGTCGAGGGTGAGCCGGCCGCCAGCATCGCCAAAGATGCGCATCTGCCGCACGGGCTCGGCGCGCAGGGGCGGCCCCCAGGCCCCCAGGGTCTGTAGCCAGGCGACGTTGCCGGGACTGAAGGCATAGATACGGGTATCCCAGGCGTCCGTGGGCGGTGCCGGCGGCTGCGGCTCCAGCACGGCCACACGGTGCGGGGTGCGGCTGAGCGCCAAGGCAAGCGCCGTGCCAGTCAGGCCACCGCCGATCACGACGACGTCGAATTCCATCTCGACCGCAGTACTCACCACGCCTGCGCCCCGAACATCATCTTGCGCGCGAACAGCCGCTTGGCCGGCGCGATGGCGTCGAGCAGGGTCAGCGCCGCCCCGCGTGCATCGCGCAGCAGCGCCCACTCGTTGGCGAAGAGCTCTACCAGCAGGTCGGTCATGGCGATGCCGCCGCCCACGTCCCAGCGCCGGAGTGCTCGATAGCGCGTGAGGAATGCGGCGCTGCCGAGGTCCTCTAGCGGGGTATCGGCAATGACCTCGGCCAGTTTCCAGACGTCGCGCAGCCCTAGGTTGAAGCCCTGGCCGGCGACCGGATGCAGGGTCTGGGCGGCATTGCCCACCCGCACGAGCCCCGGGCGCGGGGTCGGTATCGCGGTGGCCAGCCGCAAAGGATAGGCCACACGCGGTCCTGCCGCCAGGAAGCGCCCCTGCCGCTCGCCGAAGGCCACCTGCAGTGCGGCGAGGAACGTCATGTCATCCCAGGCGAGGCGGGTGGCCACCTGGTTGGCCGGGGTGGTCCATACCAAGGCGTAGTCGTCGTTTAGCGGCAGCAAGGCAATGGGGCCCTCCGGCGTGAAGCGCTCATAGGCCACGTGCGCATGCGGCCGGCTCGTACGCACTTTGCAGACGATGGCGCTGGCACCGTAGTCCTTGCCTTTGCCGGTGGCGGGCAGGCTCTGCCCGCCTTCGGCCTGGACGATCAGACGTGCGGTCAGTGCCCTCTCCTGCCCTGCCTGCGTGTAGGAGAGCAGGCCGCAACCGGCGGCCGGTCGGACGACGCCGACCCTGGACCCGGTCAGAACCTGGGCACGGCCTACAGGCAGCGCCCCTGCCAGGGTCCGGTAGAGATCGCCATATTCGACCGTGTAGCCCAGCGCCGGCACACCCGCCTGCCCGGCGGCGAGCCGCGTATGGCCAAAAGCGCCGCGCTGCGAGACATGTATGCTCGTAATCGGTGTAGCGCGTTCGGCCAGCACCGACCACACCCCCAACCGCTCGAGGATCAGGCGCGAGCCCTGCGACAAGGCGATCGCGCGTGGGTCGCGACTGTCGAGGACCTCTTTGGCCTCCAGCAGGGCGAGCGAACGACCGCTGTCAGCAAGCGCCAAGGCCAGGGCACAGCCGATGGGGCCGGCGCCGACAACCGCGATATCGACGTGTTGCGGGATCGGGTTCAGCACGCGCACCTCCAGCCGCATCGCCTGTCGCCGCCGAGCGTTGACTCGCAGTGGGTCGCAGCGGCAGCCCACCGGCGTTGGGCAGGGCTTATAGCGCACTTCGTACCGACTCGGGCCGCGTTCACGTGTTCAGTGACGTTTCTCATGGCGCCTTCCGTTTTCCCCCTGCCGAGCCGGCGGTGGGCGTCGGGGCGCAGCCCTCGCGCATCCACGCTTCGATCTCCGCCACCGCCTTGGGGGCATCCAGGGTCAAAACCTCGCAGCCCGCCGCAGTGACCAGCACGTCGTCCTCGATGCGAATGCCGATGCCGCGATAGGCCTTAGGCACGCGTTCATCGTCGGCGCGCAGATAGAGCCCCGGCTCGACGGTACAGGTCATGCCCGGCAGCAAAGGACGCCACTGTTTGTCCAGTTTGTACTCGCCGGCATCGTGCACGTCCATACCCAGCCAATGCCCCGTGCGGTGCATATAGAAAGGCTTGTAGGCCTCGCTCTCGATCAGGCCGTCGAGGTCACCCTTGAGGATTTTCAGGTCCTTGAGACCCTGGGTGAGCATGCGCACCGCCACTTCGTGCGGGACGTTCCAGCCGGTGCCAGGGCGCACGGCGTCGATGGCCGCGGCCTGCGCCGCCAGCACGATCTCGTAAACGGCGCGCTGCGGGCCGCTGAAGCGGCCGTTGACCGGGAAGGTGCGGGTGATGTCGGCAGCGTAGCCGGCATATTCCGCGCCGGCGTCGATCAGCAGCAGGTCACCATCCTTGAGTGGCTGGTCGTTGGCAGTGTAGTGCAGCACACAGGCATTGGCACCGCTGGCGACGATGGGGGTATAGGCGGGGGCGGCAGCGCCCTGGCGGCGGAACTCGTACAGTAGCTCGGCCTCGATCTCGTACTCGTGGCGTCCTGGCGCGGCAGCGCGCATGGCGCGCCGGTGCGCGGCGACGGAGATGGCGGCGGCGCGACGCATGTGGGCGAGCTCCAGCTCATCCTTGATCAGGCGCATCTCGTCGAGCAGGGCGCGCGCCTCGATCATCCGCTCGGGGGCACGCACGCCGCGACGCGTCTTCGCCCGCACGGCATTGACCCAGCCGAGCACACGCGTGTCCCAGGCCGGGTCGCGCCCGAGGATGACGTAGAGCGCCGGCTGATCGGCAAGATAGCGCGGCATGCGGCGGTCGAGCTGGGCGATGGGGTAGGCGGCATCGAAACCGAAGACCTCGGCCGCCGCCTTGGGACCGTAGCGGTGTCCGTCCCAGGTCTCGCGCTCGGGGTCCTTGTCCCGGCAAAACAGGACCTGCCGTGGTCGCCGCCCCGCCAGCAGCACGACCACCGCCTCCGGCTCGGGGAAACCGGTGAGCCAATAGAAGTAGCTATCGTGTCGGTACGGGTAGTGGGTGTCGCGGTTGCGCGTGACCTCGGGGGCTTGGGCGATGACCATCACCCCTTCGCCCATGGCCCGCATGACCTGCCTGCGGCGCTCGGCGTGACGGACGAGTTCAGATGGCGACGGCGGCATGTGCTCCCCTCATCCCGCTGCCAGCATGGCGACATCAAACACCGTTCACCCCCCGACACCCGCGCATCGGTCCGCCGCTTCAGCGTCGCATCCTGCACCCAAGGCGCGGGGCCCTACCCCACCTTCCGCGGCGGTACGCCGCAACGCCTGGTCCAGGGCCTGCAGGCGCGCGGGGGTGCCGACGTCCTCCCAGCAGCCGCGGTAGTGCTCGCCCGTCACCCGGCCGCTGTCCATGGCCGCGGTCAATAGGGGGGCGAGCCTGGCCTTGTCACCGCGGACGATGTTGGCGAAGAGCTCTGGCCGATAACAGCCGATGCCGGAAAAGGTCAGGGGTGGGGTGTGGGGTGCAGCACCGAGGCGCATGACCTTACCGGTCAGGAGGACGAAATCCCCCTGTGGGTGGTGCGGGGGGTTATCCACCAGCACCAGATGGGCGAGTCGATGCGGGTCGATGCGCATGTCCGCGAGTACGGCGTGTAGGCGGGCGTAGTCGAAGTCGGTGTAGATGTCGGCATTGGTCACGAGGAAGGGCGCCTCGCCCAGCAAGGGCAAGGCGTTGGCAATGCCGCCGGCGGTTTCCAGGGGCTCGCCCTCCGCTGAGTACTGGATGTTCACCCCATAGGCCCTGCCGTCGCCCAGAAAGTTCTCGATCTGTTCACCCAGGTGGGCGTGGTTGATGACGAGCTCGCTGAAGCCGGCGGCGCGCAAGCGCTCGATCTGCCAGACGATGAGCGGCTTGCCGCCGACGCAGAGCAACGGTTTGGGCGTGTGCTCGGTCAGGGGGAGCATGCGCTCACCTCTCCCCGCCGCAAGAATCATCGCCTTTGGCATCTGGACTCCTGTTCACACCTCCCATGCGCATGCTCCCCGCCTTCCGGGGTCGCATCCCGCGGCTTCGCCGCGGGCCCCTGCTCCGCCCTCCAGGCAGGTATGCGCTCACCCCTCCCCGCCACAAGAATCATAGCCTTGTATCGGTGCGGCTCAAGGCCCGAGGGGTGAGGCGGTGACCGCATGTGCCTCAAAAGGTATAGCCCACCCGCGGCTGGTGACCTTCGATGGCGTCGAGCAGGCGCAGCAATGGGGTGAGTTCGCCATAGCGCTCGCAGGCGCGGCGCAGGTAGTGCATGACCCGGGGCATGTCCTTGAGATAGCCGTCCTTGCCGTCGCGATGATACAGCCGCGCAAAGATGCCCAGCACCTTGATGTGACGTTGCACCCCCATCCACTCGAAGTCGCGGTAAAAGGCGGCGAAATCGACATGCACGGGTAGCCCTGCGGCGCGCGCCACTTCCCAGTAGCGGATCACCCAGTCGAGTACCCGTTCCTCGTCCCAGTCGATATAGGCGTCCTTGTAGAGCGACACCAGGTCGTAGGTGATGGGGCCGTAGACCGCATCCTGGAAGTCGAGCACCCCGGGGTTGGGCTCGGTGACCATCAGGTTGCGCGAATGCCAATCGCGGTGCACATAGACCCGCGGTTGTGCCAGGTTGTTGGCGAGAACGCGCTGAAAGACGTTCTCGAGGGTTGCGCGCTGCGCGGCGCTCGGTTCGTAGTTGAGATGACGCGCCAGATACCAGTCTGGGAAGAGTCGCATCTCACGCATGAGCAGCTCGGCATCGTAGTCGGGCAGCTCACCGGCGCGGCTGGCGCTCTGGATCCTGACCAGGGCGGCATTGGCATCGCGGTAGAGCCGATCGGCGCTGGCCGCGTCGAGGGCATCCAAATAGGTGGTGTCGCCAAAATCGGTGAGCAGCAGAAAGCCTTCGTCCAGGTTCTTAGCCAGCACCTCCGGCGTGTTGGCGCCGGCGGCGCGGAACAGGCGGGCGACATGGATGTAGGGGCGACAGTCCTCGTGCGTGGGCGGCGCGTCCATGACGATATAGCTCCCCTTCGCGGTCTTCGCCCGGAAATAGCGGCGGAAGCTCGCATCGGCCGAGGCTGGCGCGAGCGTGAGCAAGGGATCGGGCAAGACGCCCTCGACCCAGGCCTTAAGGCGTGTCAGACGTTCCAAGCTATAATCCCGCGGGTCAAAAGTACATTGTACCTGCACTCGCCCCACTATGCCCCGCCGCGCCCTGTTCGCGCCCCTCTTCGTGGCGGCCTTTCTGCACGAGGCGGTGGCACAGACGGGTGAACCTCCTGCCCTATCCCTCAGGGGCGCCGCCCAGCTCGGATCGTCGGTGCCGGCCGCGGTGACCCTCCCTTACCACCTGGAGGCCGAACGTCTGGAGGGGCGGCGCGATGGCCCCATCGTGGCGCAGGGCGAGGTGCGCATACGCCGTGCCGACGATCAGATCACAGCCGACTGGGTGCGCTACGACCCAGGCAGCGACACCCTAGAGGCGGGTGAGCGTGTCGTCTTCAGCCGGGGACGCGACCGCATCGAAGGCGGCCAGCTCAGGCTGCGCCTGACCGACCGGCTAGGCCGCATCGAGGCGGTGCGCTACACCCTGTACGACGAGGCCGGGCGGCTCGCCCGTGGCGAGGCCGAGGTGATCCATTTCCAGGGGCGCGACCGCTACCAGCTCGAACAGGCCACTTACACCACTTGCGCCGTCGGCCAGGAGGACTGGGTGCTCAAAACCCAGGCGCTCAACCTGGACTACACCCGCAGCCTGGGCAATGCCCGGCAGGTAGAGGTTCGCTTCCTCGATACCCCCATCCTCTACGCCCCCTGGCTCGATTTCTCGCTCGACGACCGCCGCAAGTCCGGCTTCCTCACGCCCAGCTTCGGCGTATCCGATCAGCGTGGGCTGGAATTCGCCACACCTTGGTATTGGAACATCGCCCCCGAACGCGACGCGACCTTCTACCCCCGCTTCATGTCGCGGCGGGGTCTGCAGCTCGGCGGCGAATACCGCTACCTGGCACGCCATTACAGCGGCGACCTCGGCGTCGAGGTCCTGCCCGACGACCGGGTGGCCGATCGCACCCGCTACCGCGGTCTGTTCCACCACACGCATCGGTTCGACCCGCGCTGGTCGGGCAGTCTGCACTACGAGCGCGTCTCCGACGACCGCTATTTCGCCGATCTCGCCAGCCAGGTACGCGAGACCTCGCGCGTGAACCTGCTGCGCGAGGGCACTCTGCGCTACGACGGCGGCTGGTGGCAGGTAAGTGGCCGGCTGCAAAGCTATCAGACCCTGCAGGACCCGGCCGCCCCGGTGACCCCGCCATACCGCCGGCTGCCGCAGCTCCTGCTCGCGGGTAGCCGTATCCTCACGTCCAGCCTACCGCTGCAGTTGGATCTCCAAGCCGAGGCAGTGCGTTTCGACCATCCCGACTCCGCTAAGGCCGTAGGCAGCCGGCTCGACCTTCACCCCAGGCTGAGCCTGCCGCTCAGCACGCCTTATGCCTTCGTCACACCCCGGCTCGCCTGGCGCTACACCCGCTATGATCTGGACCGCAATCCCGACCCCACCAACCCGAGCCTGCCGCTCGGGCCGCTCGACCAGACGCGCAGCCTGCCGATCCTGAGCTTAGACAGCGGCCTCTTCTTGGAACGCGATGGGGAATATTTTGGCCGCGGCTTCCTGCAGACCCTGGAGCCGCGCCTGTACTACGTACACATCCCCTACAAGGACCAGTCGCGTCTGCCGGTGTTCGACACGGCCCTGCGGGACCTGAGCCTGGACCAGCTCTTCTCGGAAAACCAATATAGCGGCGTCGACCGGGTCAACGATGCGCGCCAGCTCACCCTGGCGGTCACCACCCGGTGGCTCGAAGGCACCACCGGCTTCGAGCGGCTGCAGGCCACCGTAGGGCAGCGTTTCTACTTCAGCGACCAGCGCGTCTACCTGCCCGGCCAGCCGCAACGCGGGGGTGACTCTTCCGACCTCCTGCTCCAGGCGACCGGTCAGATCACCGACCGCTGGCGGCTGAGTGCCGGGCTCCAGTTCAATACCGATGCCGGCGAGACGGTCAAGGCCCATCTAGGCGGCCACTACCGCGCCGGGCCGGGCCGTATCCTCAACCTCGATTACCGCTTCATCAACGACCGCTACGCCGCCGGTCTCGACCAGCTCGACGTATCCTGGCAATGGCCCCTGAAACCAAAGTGGTACGGGCTCGGTCGCATCAACTATTCCTTCCAGGAGTCGCGCCTAGTCGAGGGCCTGATCGGCGTCGAGCACAATGCCGGCTGTTGGAGCTTGCGCGGTGTGGCCCAGCGCATCGCCGTGAGCGCGGCGAACGTCAGCAGCGCCTTTTACGTCCAGTTGGAGCTGCGCGGCCTGACCGCGTTGGGCCCCAACCCCCTGGAAGTCTTGAGACGCAGCATCACCGGATACACCAAAAGCGATGAAATCGACCTGCCATAGACTCCTTGCCGTTCTCCTCCTGGCCCTCAGTTTGCCTCTGGCGGCCGCGCCCGTCCTACTCGACCGCATCGTCGCCGTAGTGGACAACGGGGTCATCACCCAGTACGAACTTTCGCGCCGCGTCGAGCGCACCCTGCGGCAGCTCGCCTTACAGCGCACCCCCGCGCCACCGCGTCATCTGCTCGAGCGGCAGGTGCTGGAGCGCATGATCACCGAGCGCATCCTGCTCAAACTCGCCGCAGACACCAACATCCGTATCGACGGCCCGCAGCTCGACCGGGCACTCACCCGCATCGCCCAGCAGAACAACCTGCCACTCGACCAGTTCCGCCGCGCGCTCGAGCAAGAAGGCGTGGACTTCAACGACTTCCGCGAGCAAGTGCGCAACGAGATGATCATCACTCGGCTGCGCGAGCGGGAGGTCGACAGCAAGGTGGTGGTAACCGAGGCCGAGATCGACAACTACCTCGCCAACGTAAGCCAGGATGCCGGCCGCCAGACGGAGTACCTGCTCGCCCACATCCTGGTCATCACCCCCGAGGGGGCTAGTCCCGAGCAGCTCCAACGATTGCGCGCGCGTGCCGAGAAGGCCTTGGCGGAACTCAAGGCCGGGGCCGACTTCAACCAGGTCTCCGCCGCCTATTCCGACGCGCAGAACGCCCTGCAGGGCGGGGTGCTGGGCTGGCGCACCGAGGGACAACTGCCCACCCTCTTCGTCGGCGCGGTGCGCGATCTCGCCATCGGCGGCCTGACCCCCGTGCTGAAGAGCAGCAACGGCTATCACATCCTCAAGCTGCTCGACAAACGCGGTAAGGACGTGCCGACCATCATCCAGCAGACACGCGCCCGCCACATCTTGATCAAGACCAACGAGATCGTCAGCGACGCCGACGCCCGCAACCGCTTGCGGCTGCTGCGCGAGCGCATCGTCAACGGTGAGGACTTCGCACAGCTCGCCCGGCTGCATTCCGACGATCTGAGCGCCGCCAAGGGTGGCGACCTCGGCTGGCTCTCCCCTGGCGACACCGTGCCCGAATTCGAGCGCGCCATGGATGCACTCAAGCCCGGGGAAGTGAGCGAGCCCATCCAGTCGCCTTTCGGCTGGCACCTCATCCAGGTGCTGGAGCGGCGCGACCAGGACATCACCCAAGAGCGCCGCCGTTTCGAGGCACGCCAAGCCATCCGCGCGCGCAAGGCCGAAGAGGCCTTCGAGGACTGGGTCCGGCAGATACGCGACCGGGCCTACGTGGAATACCGCCTGGAGGACTGAGGCGTGACAGATGCGGGTGTGATGCCGCCCCTCGCCGTCACTGCCGGCGAGCCGGCCGGGATCGGCCCCGACCTGTGCGTGGCCCTGGCGCAGACGCCGCCGGCCGGCATCCGCCTTACGTTCATCGCCAACCGCACGCTGCTCGCCGAGCGGGCGCGCCTCATCGGGCTACCCTTCGACTTGCCCGACTACACCGCCGGCAGCGCGGCCCCCTTGAGCCTAATCTCCCTGCCCCTGGTAAAGTCGGTAAGCCCCGGCCGGGTCGAAGTCGCCAACGCCGGCTATGTGCTCGAATGCCTGCGGCGGGCCGTCAGCGGCTGTCTCGCTGGAGAGTTCGCCGGACTGGTCACTGGCCCTGTGCACAAGGGCGTCATCAACGCCGCCGGCATCGCCTTCACCGGCCACACCGAATATCTGGCCGAGATCACCGGCACGCCGCGGGTGGTGATGATGCTGGTCGGCACCCCATCCTCCGCCTCCCTCTCAAGCCAACGCCCACTGCGGGTTGCCCTGGCAACCACCCACCTACCCCTGCGCGCGGTGGCCGACGCCATCCAGCGGGAGTCCCTCAGCGCCACACTGCGCATCCTGCAGGCGGCACTGCAACGCGACTTTGGTCTGGCGCGGCCGCGCATCCTGGTGGCCGGGCTCAACCCGCACGCCGGCGAGGGGGGGCACCTGGGACGCGAGGAGATCGAGGTCATCGCCCCAGTCCTGGAAGCCTTGCGCGGCGAGGGCATGGCGCTCGAAGGCCCGCTGCCAGCCGACACCCTGTTCCAGACCAAATACCTGAACACGGCCGACGCCGTGCTCGCCATGTACCACGACCAGGGCCTGCCGGTCCTCAAATACGCCACCTTTGGCGGCGGTGCGAACGTGACCCTGGGGCTGCCCATCGTGCGCACCTCGGTCGACCACGGCACGGCGCTCGACCTGGCCGGCAGCGGCCGGGCCGAAAGCGGCAGCCTGCGCGCCGCCATCGCCCTGGCGGCGGAGATGGCGGCCAGGCGCCGTGAGGGCTGAGGGGTGAGGGCTGAGCGCTGGGCAGGGCATCGGCTGCGCAAGGCGCTGGGCCAGCACTTTGGCTACGGCATCACGCCTGCGACGCAGGCATGAGCCTGCACCGAAAAGCTGCCCACATGCTCAGGAATAAGCCGATGTCCCTGTACTCACCCACCCACCGACCCAAAAAGGCCCTGGGGCAGCATTTTCTGCACGACCCCGGCGTCATCGCCCGCATCATCGCCGCCATCGCCCCGCAGCCGGACGACCGCATGGTGGAGATCGGCCCCGGCTTAGGCGCACTCACACGGCCGCTGCTTATGCACGTCCGCCACCTGCATCTCATCGAACTCGACCGCGACCTAGCGGCCCGCTGGCGGGCCGAGGCCGCGGCGGGCTTGCCCATCACCGTGCACGAGGCCGACGCGCTGGCCTTCGATTTCGCCGCACTCGGCCACAACCTCAGGGTGGTGGGCAATCTACCCTACAACATCTCCTCCCCCCTGCTTTTCCACCTGGCGGAGGCGGCCGAGTCCCTGCGCGACCTCCATCTCATGCTGCAAAAGGAGGTCGTCGAGCGCATGGCCGCCAAACCCGATACGGCGGCCTATGGGCGTCTTTCGGTCATGCTCCAGGCGCGCTTTCGCGTCGTGAAGCTCTTCAACGTCCCGCCCGGCTGTTTCACCCCGCCGCCCAAGGTCGACTCCGCCGTGGTACGCCTCATCCCCTTGGCCAAGGCCGAGCTGCCCTGCCGCAACCGTGAGCGTTTCGCCACCCTGGTCGCACTGGCCTTCGGCCAGCGCCGCAAAACCCTGCGCAACACCCTGAGAGGCGTGATCGACGAGGTCACCTTCGCCGCCCTGGGGATAGACCCCGGCCGCCGCGGCGAAACGCTGAGTGTGGTCGAGTTCGCTGCACTGGCCGATTATCCTGAATCCGCCGCCCCTCAGTCACCCGACTGACGCGACCAGCCGGCCGTACCCGCCTGGATGAACTCGATCTTGTAGCCGTCTGGGTCCTCGACGAAGGCGATCACCGTGTTGCCGTGCTTCATCGGCCCGGCCGGACGCGTGACCTTGCCGCCCTTGGCCGCCACTGCCGCACAGGCCTTGTAGGCGTCCTCCACCTCGATGGCGATGTGCCCAAAGGCATTGCCGAGGTCGTATTTGTCCACGCCCCAGTTGTAGGTCAGCTCCAATACCGCCTGCTCGGATTCGTCGCCATAACCGACGAAGGCCAGGGTGAACTTGCCCTCCGGATAGTCCTTACGCCGCAGCAGGCGCATGCCCAGGACCTCGGTATAGAAGGCGATCGAGCGCTCCAGATCACCGACCCGCAGCATGGTATGCAAGATACGCATGTTCGATCCCTCAAAACTGGAAATACCACCCACCATTTTGCCGCAGATGCCGGCGTGCCGCCGCATGGTCCGGACACAGGGCCGCCACCTCCCGCCAGAAGGCCGGTGAGTGATTGCGTTCACGGAAATGTGCCAGTTCGTGGCAGATCACATAGTCGATGACCGACGGCGGGGTCATGATGAGCCGCCAGTTCAGCCCCACCACCCCGCGAACGGAGAGGCTGCCCCAGCGGGTGCGGGCGTCGCTCAACCGCCAGGGCGGCAGCGCCAGCGCATGGGCGGCACACAGCGACGTAAGGCGCGCACCCAGGATCGCTTTCGCCTCGGCTCTGTACCAGGTCAGGACCGCCTGCCGGGCCGTAGCAGGGTCTGCTACCAGTAGGCGTCCCCCAGCATGGTAGGGCGCGACGAGCCCCTCCGCCCGCGCTAGACGCAGGCTGCCACCCAGATAGGGCAGCCGGCCGCCCTCACGCCAGGGGTCCGCAAACGCGCTAAGACGGTTCAGTTGACGCCGCAGCCAGTCGGCATGCCGCTGAATGAAATCCTCGATCTGCAAATCAGGCAGGCATCGCGGTGCCAGCACCACCACCTGGCCATCGATCGCGACCCGCATGGCCAGGCTACGCCGCGCGGAACTGCGCCGCAGTAGACAGGGGATGCGGCGTCCGTCCAGCTTGAGATGGCCCAGGGACTCTGTGCGTGTCACGCCACGGCTTCTTCGTTGCAACGCGCACACGCCCCTTCAGGCCCTCTCCAGGGCGGCCATCTGGCCTTCGATCCAGGCCTCAACCTCGGCGATCACCTCCGCCGGCTTGCGCCCGGCCGTCGGGATGGGCGGCCCGATCACCACGGTGATCTCGCCTGGGCGCTTGATGAAGGCGTTCCTGCCCCAAAGCCGCCCCGCGTTGTGCGCCACGGGCAGCACTGGCACACCGGCCTTGACCGCCAGCCAGGCACCACCCACGTTGTATTTCCCCTTTTGTCCCGGCGGCATGCGCGAGCCCTCCGGGAAGACGACGACCCAAAAGCCCTGGGCGAGTCGCTGCCGGCCCTGTTCCTCCAAGGCCTTCAAGGCCTCGCGGCCGGCATTGCGGTCTATGGCGATGGGACTCACCATGGCCAGGCCCCAACCGAAAAAAGGGATCCGCAACAGCTCCTTTTTCAGCACAAAGGCGAGTGGCGGCATGAACAGCTGGAAGGCGATGGTCTCCCAGGCCGACTGATGTTTGGCCAGGACCACGCAGGGCCCCTTGGGCAGATGCTTGAGGCCGACCACGCGATAACGGATGCCCAGGATCCAGCGCGCGAGCCAGATGGTGATGCGGCTCCAGGGCCGCATCACCCGGTAGCGCGCCAGAGGTGGCAATGGATAGAACAGTGGCGCGATCAGGCCATAGGGGATGGTGATCGCCACCTGCAGCAGGGCGAACAGCAGCGAGCGCAGGAAGGTCATGCCTCGGCGAGCAGGGCGCGCACGGCCTCGGCAAGGTCGTCGAAGACGCGGGTACCCTGTGGCAGCTCGGCGGTCTCGAGGGTCAGCCGGCCCTTGCCAGTGCGCACCAGGATGGGCGCCGCCCCCGCCGCGTAGGCCGCCTGCAAGTCACGCAGGCTGTCGCCGATGACCGGTACCCCCTTGAGGTCGGCATGGAAGCGCAGGGCGATCTCCTGCAGCAATCCGGGCCTGGGTTTGCGACATTGGCAGCGCGAGTCGGCGGCATGCGGACAGAAGAAGATGGCCTCGATACGCCCCCCCACCCGCGCGAGCTGCGCGTGCATCTTGCCGTGGATGGCGTTGAGCGTGGCCATGTCGAGGAGCCCGCGTCCCACACCAGACTGGTTCGAGGCGACCACCACGCGGAAACCCGCCTGATTGAGGCTGGCGATGGCCTCCAGGCTGCCGGGGATGGGGCGCCATTCCTCCGGCGATTTGATGAACTGATCGGAGTCGTAGTTGATGACGCCGTCGCGATCGAGGATAACCAGTTTCATGCGCGCAAGCGGCCAGTACTTGCGCAGTAGCCTAGCCCAAGCCGGCGCCTCCTACAAGCCAGACAACGTGCACGCGGCGGGACGCGCTGAGACGGCGCGACTCAACTGAGCGGATCCTGTCCCGACTGCGCCTGCCCCGAGGCCACTTCGGCCGGTACGCGATAGCGCTCGCTGGCCCAGCCGCCCAGGTCGATCAGCTTGCAGCGCTCGCTACAGAAGGGACGCCAGCGGTTCTCCGGCCGCCACTCGACGGGCTGACCGCAGGTCGGACAGTTCACCCTGCGTGGACGTTGCGGCATCGCGGTGGGGGCGTCGAGAGCCCAAAAGGCAAAAGGGCGGCTAGCGCCGCCCTGATCCAACGGACCCAGTTCAGACGGAGAAGGAGGAACCGCAGCCGCAGGTGGATACCGCATTGGGGTTGCGGATGACGAACTGCGCGCCCTCCAACCCCTCCGTATAGTCGATCTCGGCACCCTGCATGTACTGCATGCTCATGGCGTCGATGAGCAGGGTCACGCCACCTTTTTCCATGACGAAGTCGTCCTCGTTCTGCGTCTCGTCGAAGGTGAAACCGTACTGGAAGCCGGAGCAACCACCACCGGTGACGAACACGCGCAGCTTGAGGTCGGGGTTACCCTCTTCCTCGATGAGGGCGCGTACCTTGTTGGCAGCGCTGTCGGAGAAGATGAGGGGAGGCATTTCGGTCATGGCATTCATGCTGTACTCCTCAATGGAAAACCAACGGTCTTCGGGCATTATTCGCCCTGGAAAAGTTCCCGTCAACCACGCCCGCCGCAGGGTTTCACGGGGACACCGGCAAGGCTTCGAGCCCCAGGGTTTCGGGCAGATCGAAGAGGATGTTCATGTTCTGCACCGCCTGCCCCGCGGCTCCCTTGACCAGGTTGTCGATCACCGAAAGGACCACCACGGTGTCGCCCTCCTGCGGCCGGTGCACGGCGATGCGGCAAAGGTTGGAGGCGCGTACCGAGCGCGTTTCGGGGTGCGCCTTGGCAGGCAGCACGTCGACGAAGGGCTCCGTCTCGTAACGCTTCTCGAACAGGGCCTGTAGGTCCACGTCCCGTGTCAGCCGGGCGTAGAGGGTGGCGTGTATGCCGCGGATCATGGGCGTCAAGTGGGGCACGAAGGTGAGCCCCACCTCCCGCCCGGCCATGCGCGCGAGACCCTGGCGGATCTCCGGCCAATGCCGATGACCCGGCACGGCATAGGCCTTGAGGCTGTCGGCGGCCTCGGCATAGAGGATGTGAGTCTCGGCCTTGCGCCCGGCACCGGACACCCCGGACTTGCAGTCGGCCACGAGCCAATCCGTGTCGATTACCCCGGCCTCGATGAGAGGCAGGAAGCCCAACTGCACCGCCGTCGGGTAGCAGCCCGGATTGGCGATGAGGCGCGCGCCGCGGATGCGCGACCGGTTGATCTCCGGCAGGCCATAGACCGCCTCGGCGACCAGATCGGGACAGGCGTGCTCCATGCCGTACCACCGAGTCCACTCGGCCACGTCCTGCAGGCGGAAGTCGGCCGCCAGGTCGATCACGCGCACGCCGGCATCGAGCAGCGCACGCGCCTGCTGCATGGCCACCCCGTTGGGCGTGGCGAAGAA
>CALAMX010000080.1 GCA_937925755.1 uncultured Burkholderiales bacterium | reverse complement strand
CCGACGGGGCGTGATCTGCCCTACATGCAGGTCTTGAACCGCTATGGCCCGGATTTCCCGTTCAAGCAGCTCTTGATTCGCATCAACGACACACACAAACACGGGCTGGATCGTGGTTAAGTGGCTGCTGGTCATCGGCCTCGTCGTGCTCGTCGTGCTGCTCATGAACAAAGTGGGCCGGCAGCGCGCGGTGGGCCGGCAGCGCGCGGTGCCCCGGCAGCCGGAGGCCGAGCCCAAGGTCGAGGACATGGTGCGCTGCCATGTCTGTGGCGTGAATCTGCCCCGCTCCGAGGCCATCCTGAGCCGGGGGCGTTTCTATTGCGGTGAGGAACACCGCCGCCAGGATGGAGCCTGATGGCGAGCAACACGCCCGCGGGTCTGGAGTATCCCGATAGTTTCTGGCGGTCGCTGCATCACCTCAACCGCTTTCGCGGTTTTCTCGCCCTGTTTTTCGTCTTCGCCCCGTTCTACGGCCAGAATGCCCCGCTGGACGTGGCCGACAGCCGGTGGGTGATGTTGGCGGCCCTGTTCTACGGGCTGCTCGCCCTCTGGTTCGGTCACGTCCTCAAAAGCCGCCGGCCGGCATTCGACCAACAGCTCATCGTCCACGTGCTGAGCGACGTCGTCTTCCTGACCGGGCTCATGGCCCTGGCTGGCGGCAATGCCAGCGGTGTGGGGCTACTGCTCATCGTGCCGATGGCCGCGGCGGGTCTGCATCCCCGGCCAATCATCGCCATGCTCCTGGCTTCCCTGGGCACTGTCGCCGTGTTGACCGAACAGACCTTGCAGATCTTCCTCTGGCAGGCGGGCAACGAGGGTTATCTGCGCGCGGGGCTCCTCGCTCTGGGGTTCTTCACTGTCTCGGGCTTTTCCCATGTGCTGGCCAAGGGCACGCTGAGCTCCGTCCAGCTCGCGGGGGAAAAGGCGGCGCAGGCCGAGAGCCTGGCGCGCATCAATGACTGGGTGATCCAGGAGCTGCAAGACGGCATCCTGGTGGTGGACGCCGACGGCCGCATCCTACAATTCAACGGCCGTGCCGAGTCCCTGCTCGGCTGCCGGCTGGCCTCCCAGGCACGTCTGGGGCAATGTGCGCCGGCACTGGCCCAGTTCTGGCAGGACTGGCAGGCCACCGGCCGCAACCCCGAGACCCCGCTCACTGGGAACACAGCGCGGCGCGTGCGCGCCCGCTTTACCCAGCTGGAGCCCGGTCGGCCCTCCGGCGCCATGATCCTGCTCCAGGACATGACCGAACTGGAACGCGAGGCGCAGAACATGAAGCTCGCCGCCCTGGGCCGACTCACCGCCAACCTCGCCCACGAGATCCGCAATCCTTTGGCAGCCATCGAGCAGGCCGCCGCCCTGTTGGGAGAGGAAGCCTCCACGCCGACTATGGCCCGGCTCACCCGAATCATCGAGGACAACTCCAAGCGACTCAACGACCTGGTCGAAGACGTGCTCCTGCTCAACCGCCGTGACCGCCTGCAGAAGGAGTCGATCCGGCTAGAGGACTTTCTGCGCGATTTCAGCGCCGAGTTCGCCCAGGCCGAGCAGGTCCCGGACGAAGTAATCCATATCGAGGTCGAGGGCCCGTTAAGTATTCTGTTCGACCGGCTGCACCTGACGCAGATCCTCTGGAACCTGTTCCGCAATGCCTGGCGCTACTGCAAGCGCACCCCGGGCAGCATACGGCTCACGGCCAAGCGTGCCGAGGGGAGGGTGCAGATCGACGTGTTCAATGACGGCGAGCCCATCTCCGCCGAGCTGCAGCGGCGACTGTTCGAACCCTTCTACACCACCGACACGCGCGGTACCGGGCTGGGGCTTTACATTGCGCGGGAGCTGGCCGGGGCCAATGGGGGCAGTCTCCATTATGTGGATCATCCCGACGGCGTCCTGTTCCGGTTGAACTGCGTCCCAGAGGGGGGACAGACTGACACAGAGCGCATTGCGCAGACAGATTCAGATTTCCCCGCTGGTAACCGGGAATTTTGGACGTTTCGCGAGGCGATCAAGCCGTCATGACCTCCCCCTGTATCCTCATCGTCGACGACGAGCCGGACTTGCGCGAGGTGCTGGAGCTGGCACTGCTGCGCATGGGGCTCACCACCGCCACGGCCGCGGATGTGGCCGGGGCCCGCGCGCAACTCGCGCAGCGGCGCTTCGATCTGGTGTTGACCGACATGCGTCTGCCGGACGGCGATGGCCTGGAGGTGGTGCGCATGGTGGTGCAGCGCAGCCCTGCCACGCCAGTCGCGGTCATCACTGCCTATGGCAGCACGGAGAATGCCGTCACCGCCCTAAAAGCGGGCGCCTTCGACTACCTGATGAAGCCGGTCAAGCTGGAGGTGCTGCGCACCCTGGTGAAGACCGCCCTCAAGGTGCCAGACCCCCCCCGCGGGCGGGAGGAGGTTCCCCAGCTGATCGGCGAGTCCGCCCCCATGCAGCAGATCCGGGCCAAGATCGAGAAGCTCGCGCGCAGCCAGGCGCCGGTGTTCATCTCCGGCGAATCGGGCACCGGCAAGGAGGTCGCCGCCCGCCTCATCCACGCCCTGGGGCCGCGCGCCGGCAAGCCCTTCGTCGCCGTCAACTGCGGCGCGATCCCAGAGAACCTCATGGAAAGTGAGTTCTTTGGCTACAAAAAGGGCGCATTCACCGGGGCGGAGGCCGACCGGCCCGGCTTCTTCCAGGCGGCCAGCGGCGGCACCCTCTTCCTCGACGAGGTGGCCGAGTTGCCCATGACCATGCAGGTCAAGCTACTGCGCGCGCTGCAGGAGCGGCGCGTGCGCCGGGTGGGCGGCGTAGAGGAGGAGGCGGTGGACGTGCGCCTGATCAGCGCCTCGCACCAGGACCTCGGCCGTGCCGTCGAGGCCGGGCGTTTTCGCCACGACCTGTACTACCGGCTCAATGTGATCGAACTGAAGATGCCGGCCCTGCGCGAGCGCCAGGAGGATATCCCCCTGTTGGTGAAACACATCGCCGACCGTCTGGCAGGGACCGGACAGCCCGCCCCACACCTCACCCCCGAGGCCATGGCGGCGCTCAAGCGCTATGCCTTTCCAGGCAACGTGCGCGAGCTGGAGAACATCTTGGAGCGCGCGTTCGCCTTGAGTGAGTATGGGCGCATCGACGTGGCCGACCTCAACCTGGCTCCCGCCGCAGCCGAAACCAGGTCCGGTGAAGGGCAGGTCGGTGTGTTGGAGCAGCCGCTGCAGGACTATCTCGACCGCGTCGAGCGCGAGGCCATCCTCGCCGCCCTGGCCCGCACCGGGGGTAACAAGACCGCTGCGGCACGGTTGCTGGGCGTGACCTTCCGCAGCCTACGCTACCGGCTCGAGCGCCTGGGGCTGGATTGAGGCCGTGTCGAGGCGAACCAGGGGCCTTTAGGCCATGCCGTGCTTTTCCGCCACCATGCGGTCGAGGGTGAGCATCACCGCTTCGCTGCCTGCCTCCATCTCCACCAGCTCTGTATGGATGCGCGTCTGGATTGCACCGTCCTCGGCCCAGTTTTCATCCAGCAGGGCCAACATCTTGTGCGCCGCATGGTGCACCTGGCGATGGGGCGCATCCAGCTCGCGATAGGCAGTCGTTGCACCAAAGCGCGCTTGACCCTCGCCGTCGTACCAACGCCCGAGGCGGCAAGCATGGTTGTCCACCTTGACCGCCTGGACATGCTCTGGCGCTTCGCGGTTGGTGGACAGGGCCATGTAGGCGCGCTGTTTGTACACCACGTGATCGACCTTCACCAGGGAGACGAAGCTCTTGTCCAGCGCCTGCTCCAGACGTTCGACCGTGGCAGCGGCCGCCCGGGAAAACTGCGCAAAGCGGCTGGCCATCTCGGTGACCGTCTGGCTGGAACTCTGGGCGCGTTCCCGCATGGCGGTCGAGTCATTCAGCATGGATGCAGTCTCGTTGAGCAGCCCTTCCATGACCTGACCGATGGATACGGAGGCCTGCTTGGTCTTCTCGGCCAACTTGCGCACCTCGTCGGCCACCACGGCGAAGCCCCGCCCCGCTTCGCCGGCACGCGCCGCCTCGATGGCGGCGTTCAAGGCCAAAAGATTGGTCTGATCGGCGATGGTGTTGATGAGCACCACCGCCTGTTGGATCTCGTCGCCGCGGGCATTCAGTTCGGCGATGGCTTGGGCGGCGTGCTCGACCCGCGCGCGGATGTCCTCGAGCTCGGCGACCACGCGCTGCACCGAGACCTGGCTTGACTCGGCGTCTTGCCGGGTCTGTGCCGCCTCGCGCACGACCTGCTGCATGGCCTGCGTGATCTGCAGCAAGTCGTTCTGGCTGGAGGCGAGGTTCTTCAGCAGATTTTGCGTATTCAGGTCATGTGCACGGCTGAGCAGGGCATTGCGCATTTCGCTGCGCATATTCTCGGCCATGGCCTTGAGCAGCACGTTGTGATTCTCCAGTCCCTTACGGAACCCTCCATGCAGCCCCACCGGCAGGGTGAGCCGGTAGAAACGACGGTCGAGGTGGGCGCGGAAACTCGCGGCCTGCTCGCGGTTGAAGGCTTCGAGCTGGTCGAGCATGTCGTTCAATGACCAGGCGATCGGCTGCAAAAGCGGCGACAGGGCATCGATATGGGTCAGGCGCGGCTGGAAGCGCCCCATACCCACCGCATCGGTGAGTGTCTGCAATTTCTCCACCCCCTGCTTGAGCGCCGTGATCCCGGCCAGGCCAATGCCGGTTACGAGTAGGCCGGCGGCGGGCAGAAGGAGCCACCATAGACTGGCACCGGTCAATGGCCAGGCGATCGCAACACCGACCCAGAGCAGGATATTGAGCCCAGTGATCGCAGAGAGCCGATGGCGCAGAGAGATCATGGCATCTCCAGGGTGAGGATGAAACGGTGATAATCCGTGCGGTGTTGGGCAAGTAGATCGTTCAAAAAGGCGAGCGAGGCGGCTGGTGCATCTTTGGGGCCGGCCTGTTGCTCGACCTGGCGCATCTGCGCATAGATCTCTTCGATCTGCCGCAGGGCTTCGCGGCGCGGTGCGCGCCGTACGGAATAGTAGCCTTCGATCTGCCCGCTTGGGTTGTAGCTGGGGGTCACGTGGGCGAAGACCCAGTAGAAGCTGCCATCCTTGGCCATGTTCTTCACATAGGCGAAGCACTCCTGCCCGGCGCTGATGGTGTCCCACAGGAGTCTGAAGACCCCGCGCGGCATGTCGGGGTGGCGGATGATGTTGTGTTGTGCGCCCAGCAGTTCGTTCTCGGTATAGCCGGAGAACTCCATGAAGATGCGGTTGCCGTAGGTGATGCGCCCTTTGAGGTCGGTCTTGGAGACGATGAAGTCGTCCTCCCGCATGCGGCGCTCGACTTGGGTGGGCTGGACGCGGTTTTTCATGGCCAGGTCAATGGATGAACTGCCACGATAACGGCAGCTTGGTGGAGAACTTTAGACCCCGCGTGCGGCGCGGTCGGGTTCAGGCCAAGGCGATGGCGAGATAGGTGGCGTACAGTGTCCCGTTGACCGCCAGCATCCACACCTTCAGTTGCCCGCGTCTCAGCATCAGGCGTAGCCAGAGCGCCGCCAGAAGGGTGATGAGGATGCTGGCGATGACCTCCTTCTGCGGTGCCCAGGGGGTGAGCAGGATGCCGATGGCCGGCAGCAGGGTGCCCTGGAAGACCATCGCCCCGGTGATGTTGCCGAAGGCGAGTGTGTCCTTGTGCCGGCGAATCCACAGGATGGAGTTGACCTTTTCCGGCAGCTCGGTGGCGATCGGCACGATCATCAGGCTCAGCAACAACGCAGAGATGCCCAACAGATGCGATGCCTCCTCGATGCCGTGGATGAAACCATGTGCACCGGTGATGAGTAGGGCCAATCCCAAGCCGAGCTGCAGCAAGATGGTGAACAGGTTTTCGGGTAGACCCACGCGTGCCAGGAGGATGGGCGCATGCGCCTCGGTGGCATGGCCGTCCTTGACCAGCTTTTCCGACGCCTTGAGCGTCAGCAACACGTAGAAGAAATAGATCAGGACCATGACGAAGGCCAGGGTCACACGTGCGCCGGCCGTCTCATGCGGTACGAACAGCGCCACACAGGCGAGGGCGAAGGCAGCCAGGAAGAAGTCCAGGTCGCGCTTGAGTCCACTGCGCTCGGGGGTGAGATGCCCCTGTGTGCCACGCCTTTTCCACACCGCCAGGGACATCAGAAATAGCGACAGGGTAGAGAGCATGAGCGGCGCGCCGAGGATGGCCCCCACGCCAATCTGGTGGTTGACGTCCTGGTTGGCGGTGCCGGCGAAGATGGCCAACAGGGGGACCATGGTCTCGGGCAGGGCGGTGCCTACGGCCGCGAAGATCGACCCCGTCACCCCTTCGGAGATTCTCAACCGCTCGCCGAGGTGTTCCAGGGCGTTGACGAAGACCTCGGCGGCAACCAAGATCAGGAGCAGAAAAAAGAACAGTTCGAGGATCAGCATAGTCCGCCCGTGCGTTCAACCTAAAAACCGCAGTTGACCGCTTTTTTGTGTTGCAACGTCATGAATCCATTGAAGGATGTGGTCTCGATACGACTCACCCGCAGGGTGAGCCCGCAACAACCCGCTTTGTGGGCCTTCGGCCCATCCCTCGCTGCGCTCGGGACCCGCACTGCGTGCTGTCCTGCGCCCTGCGGGCTGGTGCGGCCCAAGCGGGCGTCTGGCTTTGTGTCTGCGAC
>CALAMX010000079.1 GCA_937925755.1 uncultured Burkholderiales bacterium | reverse complement strand
CCGTCCCGACGGTATCTATCACTTCGACGCCCGCGGCATCGCCAAGCGTTTCCGTCATGCCGCAATATTTGGGGCCCTGGATGCACTCAATCCGGGCGAACGCATGCGCTTCGTCAACGACCACGATCCCATTCCCTTGCTGCAGCAGATGCAGGCGAGATATGGCGACGGCATCGAAATCCGCTATCTGGAACGGGACGAGCAAGGGGTGATGATCGATTTCATCCGGCGCTGAAAACGCTGCTTTTTTGCCGGCGCGTGCTGATCCTGCTCGTCGCCCTGACCCTGGCCCTGCTCTTCGCGGGCCTCGCCCTGCCCAAGTTATGGGCGGCACCAACCGCGTTCTGGGCGCACCTCGTCCTGGCGGTTGCTGTCATGAGCCTGATCACCGCGGCCATGCAGCACTTCGTCCCGGTACTGTGCCGCGGCCGCGGGGCAGGGCCCTGGATGGGCAGGTTGCCCTGGCTGATGCTGGCGGCCGGGGTCCTGGCGGCGTTGACCCTGCTGGGCCGGCTGGACTGGATCTGGATCTTCCCGGCGGCACTCCTCGCTTTGCTGGGTGCGGCGCTCATGCTGCGCTGGATGCTGCTTCGCGCGCGTGCCGCGCTCGGTGGCCCGCATCCTGGGCTCGCCTGGTACGTGGCGGCCATGGCTTGTTTGGCGGCGGGACTTGTGGCCGCTGCCCTGATTCCACTCGTACCCGCCTGGCATACGCTGCTGCGCGCCTTCCACTTGCACATCAACCTCTACGGTTTCGTCGCGCTCACCGCGGTCGGCACCCTGCAGGTGCTCATGCCCACGGTGCTAAACCGTCCGGACCCCGAGGCAGGCCGGCGGCTCGAGCGCAACCTGAAATGGGCGCTACTCGGCAGTTTCCTGCTGGCGGTGGGGCAGGCGGGGCAGTGGCAATGGCTGTCCTGGGTTGGCGTGACGCTATGGTTGTGGGTGCTCGCGCACCTGCTCACGGCCTGGGTCCGCCTGTATGGCCGCCAGCTCTACGCCATACATGGCAACGGGCCCGTGCTTCTGGCAGCCACTCTGGGGCTCGCCGCGGCTTTGCTGTCCAGCCTAGGTCTCGCTTCCGGCCGCGGTGCGCTCAGCGTCTTCCTGCCCGGTTTTCTCATGCCGCTCATCAGCGGCGCGGCCGCGCAGCTCGCCCCCGTGTGGCTACGGCCAGGGCGGCGCGAGCCCTGGCATGAACAGTCCTGGGCGGCCCTGAGCCGTTGGGGCGGGCTGCGGGCACTTCTCTTCGCTGTGGCTGCCTGGCTGCCTTTGGCCGGCTACAAGTGCGCCGGCATGCCGGCGCTGACGGCTTTGGTCTGGTTCGGCATCCAGTTCGTGCACTGGCTCATGTGGGAAGAGCCTGCAAAATCGGCTGAAAAGGTGTAAAAAGACGAAGACGATCGTGTCCGAAAGGTCTCACATGCAAGCCAAGGCACATTGGGAAAGGGTGTACACGACCCGGGCAGCGACTGAGCTTAGCTGGTTTCAGCCGCATGCTGAGCGTTCCCTCGCCCTGATCAGGGGTGCAGGCGTCCCGTCTACGGCACGGATCATCGATGTGGGCGGTGGTGCCTCCACCCTGGTCGACGACCTGCTCGCTGCCGGCTATGGCGACGTCAGCGTGCTCGACATTTCGGCACATGCCCTGGCGGTGGCGCGGGCGCGGCTCAAGGCGCGGGCGCATGAGGTCCGCTGGATCGAGGCGGATGTGCTGCAGGCCACCCTGCCGCGGCACGCGTATGACTTATGGCACGACCGGGCAGTGTTCCATTTCCTCACACAAGCGGCGGATCGCCACGCCTATGTGCAGCAGGTCTTGCATGCGGTCAGGCCCGGCGGGCTGGTCATCGTCGCCACCTTCGCCCCGGATGGGCCCGAGCGCTGCAGCGGACTGCCGGTCATGCGCTACGACCCCGAGCGACTGCATGCCGAATTCGGCGCGCCCTTCAGCCTACTGCGCCATGAACGGGAGGCGCATTACACCCCGGCCGGCAAGGTGCAGCAGTTCATCTATTGCCTGTGCCGCAAGAGTACCGACTCAAGCCCCTGACCCCGGCACGCCCGCGATGCAGCTGACAGAGTACGTGCACACCTTCGGCCAATGGCTACGCGAACGCCATGGCGAGCGCGTGCACAAGATTGCGCTCAATGCCGGCTTCACCTGTCCCAACCGGGACGGGAGCAAGGGCATCGGCGGCTGCAGCTTCTGCAACAATGCCTCGTTCAACGCCGATGTGGCGCAGCGCCGACGCCAGGTCGTGGCCGGTGTCGAGCAACAGCTCGCCGCAGGGCGGCGCAATGCGAGCCGGTATACCCAGGCGCGTAGATACCTGGCCTATTTTCAGGCCTATACCAACACCTATGCCGAGGTCGCGGCCTTGAAGCAACTCTATGACCAGGCCCTGGCCCAGGAAGGGGTGATCGGTTTGTCGGTGGGCACCCGCCCGGACTGCGTGCCGCGCGAGGTGCTCGAGCTTTTGGCCGGTTACCGCGCCCAGGGTCAGGAAGTGTGGCTGGAGCTCGGTCTGCAATCCGCCTTCGACGCCACCCTCGCCCGAGTCAATCGCGGCCACGGTCTGCGCGAATACGTCCTAGCCTGCCGGGCCGCGCGCCGTATGGGTATTCCTGTCTGCACCCACCTGATCGTCGGGCTGCCGGGAGAGACCGCCTGGCATGCGGAGAAGACCCTGGAGGTGGTGCTCGATGTGGGCACCGACGGGCTCAAGCTACACCCCTTGCACGTGGTCAAGGGCACACGGCTGGCCAACGAATGGCGTCGGGGGGAGTACACGGCGTGGTCGCGGGACGATTATGTGGCGGTGACGGCGGACCTGATCGAGCGTACCCCGTGGGCGGTGGTCTATCACCGCTTGACCGGCACCGCCCCGGCCAGTCTGCTGCTCGCCCCGCAGTGGTGTGCGCACAAGTGGCCGGTGGTCAACGCCATCGTCGCCGAGCTCGCCCGCCGCGGCAGCCGGCAGGGGGCGATGGCGGGTATGACTGCGCCGACGGCGCTTGACCTGTCGCCGAAACTCAAGGCGTGTGCTCGATGAGCCTACACCTCGTCTGCCCGGCGGGTAGCCTACCGGCCCTCAAGGCCGCCGTCGACGAAGGCGCGGATGCGGTGTACGTGGGTTTCCGGGATGACACCAACGCGCGCAATTTCGCCGGTCTCAACTTCGACGAGCAGACCTTGGCCGAAGGCATACGCTATGCGCATACACGCGGGCGCCAGGTGTTTCTGGCGCTCAATACCTATGCCCAGCCAGGCCAGGTCGAACGTTGGCATGCGGCGATCGACCGCGCCGCCCGGCTGGCCGTGGACGCGGTCATCCTGGCCGATATAGGGCTCATGGCCTATGCCGCGGCGACCTATCCCCAGATGCGGCTGCACCTCTCGGTGCAAGGCTCGGCCACCAACTACGAGGCGATCGAGTTCTACCGTGAGCGCTTCGGCATCCGCCGCGCCGTCTTGCCACGCGTGCTGTCGCTCGCCCAGGTGGAACAGGTGGTGAAGAACACCCAGGTGGAGATCGAACTGTTCGGCTTCGGCGGTCTGTGCGTCATGGTCGAGGGGCGCTGCCTGTTGTCCTCCTACGCTTGCGGGGCATCGCCCAACACCTTCGGCGCTTGTTCCCCGGCGCACGCCGTGCGCTGGCACCACACCCCGCAGGGCATGGAGACGCGCCTGAACGGCATCCTCATCGATCGCTATGCCCCACAGGAGAAGGCCGGTTACCCAACCCTCTGCAAAGGCCGTTTCACCGTCGCCGGCCAGACCTATTACGCCCTGGAGGAACCCACCAGCCTGAATACGTTGGAACTCTTGCCACAGATGTTTGCGATGGGGATCGCCGCCATCAAGATCGAGGGGCGGCAACGCAGCCCTGCTTATGTCGCCCAGGTCACCCGCGTGTGGCGACAGGCGATCGATGCTGTCAAGCGCGACCCCAAGCGCTTTGCCGTGCAGCCGGCATGGATGGCCGAACTGGACAGGCTCTCCGAGGGGCGTATGCATACTTTGGGTGCCTACTACCGGCCGTGGAAATGAGACGCGTGCCATGAAGCTCGCTCTCGGCCCCCTGCTCTATTACTGGCCGCGTGATGAGACCCTGGCCTTGTATGAGGCAGCGGCTGCCTGGCCGGTGGACATCGTCTATTTGGGTGAGACGGTCTGCTCACGCCGACATCTGCTCAGACTCAACGATTGGCTGGCGCTGGCTGAGCAGCTGACTGCAGCCGGCAAAGAGGTGGTGTTGTCCACCCTACCGCTGATCGAGTCGGAGTCAGATCTCAAGGCGATGCGCCGGCTCATCGGCTACGCGGCGGAACACGTCGGTGAGGGTATGCACGTCGAGGCCAATGACTGGGGCGCAGTGCGGCTGGCGGTCAAGGCGGGCATCCCTTTCGTTGCCGGGGCCACACTCAACGTCTACAACTCCGACACCCTCGGCTTGCTCGCCGATCTCAAGGCGGTGCGCTGGGTACCGCCGCTGGAGATGAGCCGCGCCATGCTCACCGCCATGCACGTGCCGCAAGGCATGGACACCGAGGTGTTCGCCTATGGGCGGCTGCCGCTTGCCTACTCGGCGCGCTGCTTCACCGCCCGCCACTACAACCTGCAGAAGGATGACTGTCAGTTCCGCTGTCTGGATCACCCCGACGGTCTGGGTCTTAACACGCGTGAGGGCGAGAGGTTTCTGACGCTCAACGGCATCCAGACCCAGTCGGGCCGCGTCTACAGTCTTGCCCACCATCTTCCCTCGCTCACAGGTGTGCAGGTCTTGCGCCTGTCGCCCCAGCACCGTCACATGCAACAGGTCGTCGAAGTGTTTCACGCCTTGCGCTTAGGCAGCCTCACCGCCGCGCAAGCGGCAACGCGTCTGCCGCGTCTGGCAGGCGAGGTCTGCGACGGCTATTGGCTTGGCCGCGAGGGGCATCATCTCGGTGTCGTCTCGAGCGTTGGGGACAATCCATGAGAAACTCGCCTGAACGATGGCTGCCCGCGGCGCTGCCGCGCCTGCTTCGGCGGCTGCCACATCTACCGGTTTCGCTCGCACTCACGACTGCGCTCAATCTCACTGCCTGGCCCAGTATTCGCCGGCTGGACTGGCAGCGGCTACGCGGTCGCCGTTTCGGCGTGCGGGTTCTGGACCTGGGGCTTACGGCCTATTTCGCCGTGACCGAGTCCGGCTTCGCCCCGCAGGTCACCGCAGTGGCCGACGTGACCTACACCGCGAAGCTAGAGGACTTCCTGCGTCTCGCCCTGCGCCTTACGGACCCCGATACCCTGTTCTTCGATCGGCGGCTGGTGATCGAGGGCGACACCGAGCTGGGATTGGCGGCCAAGAACCTGCTCGACGCGATCGACCTCGCCGAGGTGCTCGGCCGCCTGCCGCGGCCGCTACGCGCCGGCGTCGGCATCGTACAGAGAGGCCTGGGCACGTAACCAACGGCCCGCCAGCAGGTTGCCGGCTGGTCTAGTGGTTGCGCACTGGCTCCTAGGCGAGACGTCCGCCATAGCGGCGGAACAGCCGCACGCAACCGAGTAGGTTGCGCCACAGCACATGGGCGGAGAGGGCGAGCAGGAGCAGACCTGGCGCCGCATAGGCCGGCGGCAGCCAGGGGGCAGGGATCAGCCACAGCACGGCAGCCAGATGCAAGCGCCAATGGCGCATGGCCTGGGTGTCGGGCAAGAATTCCTTCATGTTGGGGATCGTGCCGGCGCGCGCCCCGGTCTGCGACTGCAGGTGGAACCAGGCGAGAAATGGCACGATCTTGTACAGCATGCCATTGACCACGCTCGCGGCGAAACCGAGCAGGAAGACGAGCCCCGCCGTCATGGCCGTCGGCGCCTGCCATTCGCCCGGTAGCTTCAGGTACAGCGCTGGCAGCGGGGCGAGGGCCAAAAGCGAGAGCATGCCCAGCCGCCAGAACAACAGGGTGGCGTCCGTGACCCGACGCCGCCGTCGCCTCTGCAGATCGAGGGTGACCAGGCCAAAGCCGGCCAGCGAGGCGCCGATCAGGCCGTATCCGAGATCGCCGAGCGCTGGTAGATCGGCGACGGTGGCGAGGCTCACGAGCCCCAGGGCGGCGAACGCCACCCCAGGGGCCCAACGGGCATAGAAGGCCGGGTAGGGTGGGGTGATCTGCAACATGGGCACCACCTGATAGGCCACCCCCATGACCAGCAGCAAGACCCAACCGCCCAGCCCCCAGGCCAGATGTAGGCCGAGACCGCGTTCGATCGCATGCGGGTCCAGGATACCGGCCAGCACAGCCGCCAGCCAGAGCCCCAAGGCGACGGTCAGCAGCGCCGACAGCCAGGCCAGACGCAGGGGGATGAGGGTGAGCCGGCTCATGGTCCGTGCACGCGCAAGACTCACCGCTGCGGCCGCCAAAAAGGGCAGCCAGCCGATTGCCAACACGGCCATGGCGAGGTGAAGAAGTGTGGCCTGGGCGCGATACAGCCCCGCGGCCAGCAGCAGCGCGCCCAGGGTGAGCCCCGTGTGTCCCAGCCGCGCCACCCAGCCAGCAGCCGGCACGGGGGCGCCGAGCACGACCGGCAGCATTTGCAGCAGCGCCCCTTGCATCACCATGCCGAGAAAACCGAGGGTGATGAGATGCGTGAGCGCGATGGCGGCCAAGGTGTGCGGGTCGGAGGTCCAGTCCTTTATGCCAGGGATGGCTGCCACTGCCGCCAACTGCAGGAATAGCGGCGCGGTTAGGAAATAGCGCAGGGGCAGGCCGTAGGGCGGGGCCTGTTCATAGGAAAGCCCGGCCTGGCTCATCGCTCGCGAGACAGCGGGGGATCTCCGATCAGGATGCAGAAATTGCCGTCCGGCATGAGCTCGGTGGCGTAGGTGAGCCCCATCTGCTTGAGCAAGGTATAGAGGGGAAAAGGCTCACGGTGCAGCAATAGGCGCACGCGCTGGCTCGGCCGGCGTTGGGCCAGGCTGGCGAGCACACGCTCCAGCGGCTCGGGCGGTTCCAGCCCGCGGGCGTCGACGAGGAGGTCCTCCACGCCTCAGTTCCCTTGGAGGGTCTCCTGTAGTCTGCCGATGAGGTCGGCATCGTCAGCCAGGACGCGGTCGGTCATGGGGTAGAGGATCTGTTCCTCTTTGAGGTTGTGCTGGCGCATGAGCATGAGCAGGGTGTCGGATGCCCCCAGGAAGCCGGTCTCGTCCTGGCCGGCGAGGGCGGCCGCCATCTGCTCGACCAGTTCGCGCATCTGCAGGTGTTCGCTGCGCATGACGAAGGTCGGACCGCCATTTAAGCCACTGCGCGCCTCGAAGGCGGGGAACAGGGTCTGCTCTTCGGCGGCGAAATGGTGGGCGAGCGCCTGGCTGAAGGCCGCGAATTCGCGCTCGGCGCGGGCCCAGTCGCGCGCCTGCACGGCGTTCTCCGCTGCGGCGAAAAGCTGGTCGCAATGCTCGTGGTCATCGGTCAGCAAGCGTGTGATTGGGGTCATGGCAAAACCTTGAACCTTCTCGCAACGCTCAATTGTAGGGGTTGCGGGCGGGATCGCCTTGACCAAGCTCAAGGCGAAGGGCTTGAGCCCTGGCGTGTTAGACTGGAGTTGATGCCTGCCATCCGCCGCCTGCCAGACCTGCTCGTCTCCCAGATCGCCGCCGGCGAGGTCGTCGAGCGCCCGGCCTCGGCCGTGAAGGAGCTGGTCGAAAACTGCCTGGATGCCGGGGCACACCGTGTGCGGGTGGAACTCGAGGAGGGCGGGATCCGGCTCATCCGCGTCGCCGACGACGGGGTGGGGATCGCCGGCGAAGACCTGCCGCTGGCCCTGGCCCGCCACGCCACCAGCAAGATCGCCTCGCTGGCCGACCTGGAGGCGGTGGCGAGCCTGGGCTTTCGCGGCGAGGCCTTGGCTAGCATCGCCGCCGTCTCACGCCTGACCTTGACCAGCCGAGCCGCAGAGGCGGCGCACGCCTGGCGCGTCACCGCCCAGGACGGCATGCTCTCCGCTGTGCAGCCGGCGGCCCTGGCCCAAGGCACCGTGGTGGAGGTGCGTGACCTCTTCTTCAATACCCCGGCGCGGCGCAAATTCCTCAAGACCCCTGCCACCGAGTATGCCCATAGCGAGGAGACCTTGCGGCGCATGGCCCTGGCGCGGCCGAGTGTGGCCTTCGAGCTCGTCCACAATGGCCGCATGGTCTGGCGCCATGCACCGCAAGACTGGCTGGAACGTGCGCTGGCCGTGCTGGGGGAGGTCTTCGCTGGCGCCTGCCGGAGCGTCGAGGCCGAGGCCGGCGCACTGCGCCTGTATGGCCTTGCCAGCCTGCCGGCCTATAGCCGGGCCGGCCGCGACGCCCAGTACCTCTTCGTCAACGGCCGCTACGTGCGGGACAAACTGCTCACCCACGCCGTGCGCGAGGCCTACCGTGACGTCCTGCACCATGCCCGTCACCCGGCCTATGTCCTGCACCTCGAGCTGCCGCCCGCCCTCGTGGACGTCAACGTGCATCCGGCCAAGACCGAGGTGCGCTTCCGCGACGCCCGCGCCGTACATGCTTTCGTCCTGCAGGCGGTCGAGCGGGCGATTGCCGGCGACGCGCAGCCGCAGGGCGAGGCCGGGCATCCCCCTGCCGAGCGTCGGCGCACGGAGGGTGACGCGGCGGCCGCACGCCCGCCCGCTGCCTCGATGACGCCAGCGTCCGGCCCGCCGCAAGGCGCCGCCTTTTTCACGCAGAACGCCTTGGCCCTGGCCGAGCCTGTGGCCGCCTATTGCACGATGGTGGCCGAGGCCCTAGTGAGCCCTTCACTGCCTACACCGCCACAGCCAATTCCCCCGCTCGGTTATGCCCTGGCGCAACTCGCCGGTCGCTACATCTTGGCGGAGAACGCCGAGGGGTTGGTGGTGGTGGACATGCACGCAGCGCACGAGCGCATCCTCTACGAGAAGCTCAAGCAGGCGTGGGAGGCGCGGCGCATGGCGACGCAGCCGTTACTGATCCCGGTGGTCTTCACCGCGACCCCTGCCGAGATGGCCGTTGTCGAGGAAAACAGCGATCTGCTGGCACGCCTGGGCTTCGACCTGACCGCCGTCTCGCCCACTCACCGTGCGGTGCGGGCGCTGCCCGCGCTGCTCAAAGAGGCGGATGCCGAGGCCGTAGCGCGTCAAGTGCTCAGAGACATCCAGGTGCATGGCGGCAGCCAGGCACTGGCCGCATACCAGAATGAACTTCTCGCGACTCTGGCCTGTCATGCCGCCATACGGGCCAACCGGCGGCTGACCCTGCCGGAGATGAACGCCCTGTTGCGCGACATGGAGCGCATCCCGCGCGCCGACCAGTGCAATCACGGCCGGCCGACATGGTTCCAACTGACCTTGGCCGATCTGGATCGGCATTTCCTACGAGGCAAGTGAGATGAACAGCGATCCACCCCGCGGTAAACCTCTCGATATCCCCGTGCGCGCCGAGCTGGGCGCTCAAGCCGACTTGGCGTTCTCCGCCTGCGCCGGTGGCGAGTCCTACGCCCTGATGGTGCTGGGCGACTCCATGCTGCCAGAGTTCGAACACGGCGAGATCATCGTCGTCGAACCTGAGGGCCTGGCCAAGGACGGCTCCTACGTCATCGCCTACCTTCCCTGGGTCGAGGACGAGAACGAGCGCTATATCTTCCGCCAACTGGTCAAACACCCGGAGGGCTGGATGTTGAAACCCTTGAATCCACTCTACCCCAACATCCCCATCGACAGCGTCGAATCGGTGGTCAGGGGGGTGGTGACGCAGAAGAAGAAGCCCGGCCGGCGGCGGGCGGCAAAATTTTATGTCTGAGGGCGGAAGGCAGAGGACAGAAGACAGACGACAGACGCTGAGGAGTGCATACGCAAGACGCGATCAACGCCCAGAAACCGAGGCAGGGTGCCGACCGGGGGGCGAAGGTACGGTCTTCGGTCTTTGGCCTTCTGTCGTCTGCGCCCTGTCCTCGATGCACTGCACTTAGACCAATGATGTGACCTGATTGCGGCCACCGGCCTTGGACAGGTACAAGGCCTCGTCGGCGCGCCTGAACAGCGTCTCCGGCGTGTCCTCTGCACGGCGGCTGGCCACCCCCACCGAGAGCGTGAAGGCGTCGATGGCCAGGTTGTCGTGCTTGCGCACCAGCCTCAGCTTGGCCACGCGCGAGCGGATGTGCTCGGCGACCTGCAACCCGCCCTGCAGGTCGGTGTCCGGCAGCAGCACCACGAACTCCTCGCCGCCGTAGCGGGCAGCATAATCCTCGCCCCGTATGCCCCGCCGGATGGTTTCGGCCACCTGGCGGATGACCACATCGCCAACCGGGTGGCCATAGGTATCGTTTATTTTCTTGAAATGATCGATGTCCGCTACCAACATGGTCAACACGGGTGCGGTGTTCCACAACTCGTGCAGCACCTGCTCGAAGCCGCGCCGATTGTAGAGTCCAGTGAGCGGGTCCATGAGGGCGGCGCGTCGATGCTGGTCGAGTTCGGTATGCGCCTTTTTTAGCTCCGCGCGGGCCTGGGCCAGTTCTTCGGCCAGGCGCTGTTGTTCGGCATGCGCGCGTTGTGCGGCGGTCAGCAGCGACTGGGCGATGTTCTGCAGGGCCAGGCTGTCCTCGGCCGTCTCCAGTGCCTTGATGTTGTCGAGCAGTGCCTGTTGAAAGGTCTTGTTGTCATCGTCCGCGGCGCGCAGGGTCTTGAGCAGCATCTTGAGCAGGCGCTCCAGGTCGGTGCGCACGCTGCGAAAGCGCTCATAGCCATCCGGCAGGATATAGCGCTCGTACAAGGCGAGTAGGAGGTCTTCGCCGAGCGGCTCACCTTTCTGCAGACATTCCTGGATGACCGCATGAACCTCGTCCGGAACCCCCTCGAAAAAGGCATAGCCCACGGCATAGCAGGGCGGAATCGGTGGCACACGCGTCTTGATGAGGAGGGCCAGAGACTTCTTGGCCAATTCCTCGGCGCGTTCGAACCGATCAGGATACGTGGGTGTGGTCATGGCGACGCTGCCTGTTTTTTGGCATTTTAGTACTTCCATCTGCAGCTTCCTGTGAACTTTATCACTTGCCTGGACCACGAGTGACCCTGCCTGTCGCGGTCGCCATCATGGGGCCGACTGCCAGCGGCAAAACCGAGCTCGCCGCTCGGCTCGCGGATCGCTTTGCCCTGGAGGTCGTCAGCGTCGACTCGGCCCTGGTCTATCGTGGCATGGATATCGGCACCGCCAAGCCCGATCCTGAGCTGCGCGCGCGGCTGCCGCACCACCTGATCGACATCCTCGACCCCACACAAAGCTACTCCGCCGCCCGTTTCCGGGCCGATGCCCTGCGCAGCATGGCCGAGATCACCGCGCGCGGTCGCATACCCTTGCTGGTCGGGGGCACCATGCTCTATTTCAAGGCCTTGAAAGAGGGGCTTGCCCCTCTGCCGGCGGCCGATCCGCAGTTGCGCGCCGAGCTTGACACACGCGCCGCGCGCGAGGGTTGGCCGGCGTTACATGCGGAACTCGCGCGGCTCGATCCGGCCACCGCCGCGCGGCTTGCTCCGACCGACGCGCAGCGCATCCAGCGGGCCTTGGAGGTGTGCTTGACCACAGGCCGACCGATGTCCGAACAGCTCGAGCACACGGCGGCCGAGTTGCCCTATCAGCTTCTGGAAATCGCTCTCGTTCCTGCAGACCGCGCCCAGTTGCACCAGCGCATTGCAAATCGCTTCGACGCCATGCTCGCCGCCGGTTTCTTGGACGAGGTGCGCAGGCTGTGCGCCGTCTATCCCCTGCGACGCGAACACGCTTCCATGCGCTGTGTCGGCTACCGCCAGGCTTGGGACCATCTACAGGGGCACACGGACGCGGCCACTTTTCGCGCCCAGGCCATCGCCGCCACCCGGCAATTGGCCAAACGCCAATTGACTTGGCTCAGGAATTGGCCCGTGGCGGCCACCTTCGATTGCTTGAGCCCTCATCTGCCGGCGCGGGTCACTGCTTGGCTCGAGGCTCGGCTTGTAGGTCTCGGAGTTCGGTGACGCAGGCATCGGCCTGGCCTTGCGCGAGGGTGATCTCGATTGAACTGCCGATCCTGAGTTCGTGGCTTGCACGCACGATGTGGCCATCCGCACGGCGTACGATGCTATAGCCGCGGGCAAGCACCGCCTCGGGGTTGAGGTGCAGCAGGTGGGTGGCGAGGGCGTCCAGCCGTGCCCGGCGCTGTTGCAGCAACAGGCCGGTGGCGCGCTTCAAGCGCTGCAGCAGGGTGTCGAGCTGCTGGCGCTGGCGCTTCGGGAGCGGCAGGGCAGCGTGCAGTCGCTTGTCGTGGTGATGCAGGGCTTGCCGGAGCATGGCCAGTCGCGCCGATTGCGCCAGGGTGAGCCGACGGGCGAGCTGCTCGAGATGCCGGCGCTGTTGCGCCAGACGCTGCGCCGGGTGACGCAGGCGCTGGGCCAGACCGTCGAGGCGTTGCGCAAGGGTGTTGAGCCGCCGGGCGAGGTCCATGTGGAGCCGGCGTTTGAGATGCTGCAGATGCTGCGTGAGCTCAGCGGCATCCGGAGTGGCCATCTGCGCCGCACCGGTGGGCGTGGGGGCGCGCCGGTCGGCGACGAAGTCGGTGATGGTGAAGTCGGTCTCGTGGCCCACGCCGGCCACGACAGGGATGGGGCAGGCGGCGATCGCCCGCGCCACGACCTCCTCGTTGAAGGCCCAGAGGTCTTCGAGGCTGCCACCACCGCGCACCAGGAGCAGCACGTCGCATTCGGCACGCATCCCGGCGGTGTCGAGAGCGGCAGCGATGCGCGCCCCAGCCCCCTCGCCCTGCACCGGTGTGGGGTAGAGGATCACGTGCGCCGCCGGCCAGCGCCGTGCCAGGGTGGTGAGGACGTCGCGCAGGGCGGCCGCTTTTGGCGAGGTGACGATGCCGATCGTGCGCGGGTAAGTCGGCAGGGGACGCTTGCGTGCCGGATCGAACAGGCCTTCGCGTTCCAGTTTCTCTTTCAGACGGGCGAAGGCCTCGTACAAGGCGCCAAGCCCAGCACGCCGCATCACCTCGACATTCAACTGGAACTCACCGCGCGGCTCGTACAGGGTCGGTTGCGCCCGCACCTCGACATGCATGCCGTTGACCGGGCGCCAATCGACGAACTGGTTGCGGTTGCGGAACATGGCGCAACGCACCGCGGCCTGCGCGTCTTTGAGGGTGAAATACCAGTGGCCGGAGGCGGCCTGGGTGAAGTTCGATAGCTCCCCCGCCACCCAAAGCAGGGGCAGCTCGCGCTCGATGGCGAGCCGCGTCAGGCGGTTGAGTTCGGCAACACTGAGGATGGCTGGGGGCGGCTGCATGAGGATATTATCGCCGAGGAACCTCTGAACAACTCCTGTATAGGCGTCGAGATGGGGTTTGGGTTTTACACAACGGGGTTTGGTACCGTTTTGGCGGTGTTTGAAGGCCGTTTATGCGACTTGCAGGGGCGTTTTCAGCCCCGCTGGGGAAGCTTTGCCCCCTTGTGTATGTGAGCATGCGCTTTTTGCGCGCATCGATCCTGTCATCGTCTGCAACAGGTGCTACGCCCCAGGCCGAATACGGGCCTTGACGGTCTTGATTGGTTCAGGATCGCCCTGCGTGGCCGGAGTGTTAAGCGGC